>NZ_JALIQR010000004.1:22705-202603 GCF_023634005.1 Bowdeniella massiliensis | reverse complement strand
CGGCAGCGTCAGATGTGTATAGGCGACAGGCACCGCACAACGCAAGGTCGCCCCGTCATGACTGACGCCCCCCGCACCATCCGCCTAGGCACCCGCTCCTCGGACCTCGCCCTCACGCAGTCGAGCTGGGTCGCCGATCTGCTGCGCGAGCGCGGCCTGCGCGTCGAGCTCGTCCCCATCACGACGCGCGGCGACCGCTCCCGCCGCCCGCTCGCCCTCATGGGCGGCGTCGGCGTCTTCGCCGCGGCCCTGCGTACCGCGCTGCTCGAGGGCGAATGCGACCTCGCCGTCCACTCGCTGAAGGACCTGCCCGTCGCCCCCGTGCCGGGACTGACCATCGCCGCCGTGCCGGGGCGCGAAGATATCGCCGACGTCCTCGTCCTCGCCCCGCATCTCACGTCCCAGCTCCGCTCGCAAAGTTCCGCCGACGGAGACGCGCTGCTGGCGCAGTTGCCCGACGGCCTGCGGATCGGCACGGGCTCACCGCGCCGCGCCGCACAGATCCGCGCGCTGCTGCCCACCTGCCAGATCGCCGACATCCGCGGCAACGTGCCGACCCGCATCGCGCGTGCCGCCGCCGGGGACCTCGATGCGGTCGTGCTCGCCGCCGCCGGTCTCAACCGCCTCGGAGATACGCTCGCCGAGCTCCTTGCCGAGCGCCTCGTCGTGCCGCTGCCGATCCTGCCCGCAGCCGCCCAGGGCGCGCTCGCCGTCGAATGCCGCAGCGCCGACGCGGCCGGCTCTAGCGTCTTCGGTTCCGCCCTCGCCGAGGCCCTCGCGGCGATCGACGACGCGGGCGCCCGGGCCGCCATCGACGCCGAACGCGCGGTGCTCGCCGAGCTCGAGGCGGGCTGCGCGGCCCCCGTCGGCACCCACGGCGAACTCCTCGCGAGCGGGGATCTCGCGCTGACGGCGGCCGTCTTCGCTCTCGACGGCAGCGAGACCGTTTCCGCGACGACGACGGGCCACCCTTGGGACGCGATCGCAATCGGCCGTGACCTCGCCCGCGAGCTGCTCGCCCAGGGCGCGGGCGACATTGCCGAGATCGGCGCGCGCCATACCCGCGGCCGCTCCGACGCCGTGCCCGCGCTCGCCCCCACCACCGCGGGCCCCGACGCTGGCCCGCTCGCCGGCCGCACCGTGTTCGTACCACGCGAGGCGGACGACCACATCGTCGCCGAGCTCCGCGCCGCTGGCGCCGCCGTCATCGCCCACCCCGTCACGCTCACCGAGCCGATCGACGTTGACGCCGCGGCCCTGGCGGCGGACGCCCTGCCGAGCCTCACGCACCTGGCGATCACGAGCCCGCGCACGATCACGCGCCTGGGCGAGCTCAACCTGCTGGAGGCGATCCGCGCCGCCGCTACTCCGCCCGGAGCCGCGTCCCGGGCATCCACTGGTGGCGCATCCCCCGCCGCGGGGCGCGCGCCCCTGGTGATCGCGGCCGTCGGGCCCGCGAGCGCCGCGGCCGCTGAAGCCGCGGGGCTGCCGGTGACGATCCGCGGCACGCACGACGCCGCCGCCCTCGCCGCGGCCATGATCGCGGCGGCACAATCGCCCGAGCCCTCGGGACCGGCCGAGCCCCCGGAAGCACCCGTGGCTCCGGAACCGTCCGAGCCCGCGGCAGCACAGGCGGCAGTGCCCCACGCCTGGCTGCCCGCCTCGGCCCTCGCCGCGCCCACCTTGGCCGACGCGCTCACCGCCGCCGGTTGGCGCGTCACCCGCACCCCGATCTACACCACGCGCACGCGCCCGAGCGCGGACCAGGACGTCGCCGACGCCTGGCACCGCGGCCTCATCGACGCCGTCGTCGTGACCGCGCCGTCCGTCGCCGCGGCCCTCGTCGAGCTGTTCGGCCACGCCGGCCCGGGCACGGCCGTCGTCGCGATCGGCGAGCCAACCGCTCGAGCGATCCGCGCCGGCGGCGGCCTGCTCGCCGCAACCGCCGCGCAGCCCACTCCCGCGGCTATCTGCGCGGCCGTCGTCGACGCACTTGGTCCCGACGACGCGCCACATCCCGATGACGAGCCCGCCCACGCCGAAGCACCAGTCCGCACAGCAAACCCGGAAACGACCGCCACCCCGCCGGAACCGAAGGAGGAGCCATGAGCCTGAACCTGACCAACCGCCCGCGCCGCGCGCGCTCGAGCGCCGCAATGCGCCGCCTGACGCGCGAGATTGAGGTGCGCCCCAGCCAGCTCATCCTGCCCGTCTTCGTGCGCGACGGGATCGACGCCCCGGCGCCGATCGACTCGATGCCGGGCGTCAGCCAGCACACGCTTGACTCGCTCGCGGCGCTCGCCACCGACGTCGCGAGCGCGGGCCTCGGCGGCATCATGCTCTTCGGCGTCCCAGCCGAGGAGGATAAGGACGCCACCGGCAGCGCCGGCCTCGCCGAGCACGGCATCCTCAACCGGGCGCTTGCCCGCGTGCGCGCCGAGGTCGGCGACGCCACCGTCGTCATGGCTGATACCTGCCTCGACGAGTTCACCGACCACGGCCACTGCGGCGTCCTCACCAGCGAGGGCCGCATCGATAACGACGCGAGCGTCGCGCGCTACGTGGAGATGGCGATCGCCCAGGCCGCAGCCGGCGCCCACGTCGTCGGCCCGTCGGGCATGATGGACGGCCAGGTCGGCGCCATCCGGGCGGGCCTGGATCGGGCGGGGTACGACGACGTCGCGATCCTTGCCTACAGCGCCAAGTACGCCTCGGCCTTTTTCGGTCCGTTCCGCGACGCCGTCGGCTCGAGCCTTGAGGGCGATCGCCGCACCTACCAGCAGGATCCGGCCAACCGCCGCGAGGGCGCCTACGAGGCGGCGCTCGACATTGCCGAGGGCGCCGACGCCGTCATGGTCAAGCCCGCGGGCTACTATTTGGACGTCCTCGCTGATGTCGCCGCCGCCTCGCCCGTGCCCGTCGCGGCCTATCAGGTCAGCGGCGAGTACGCGATGGTGGAGGCCGCGGCGCGCAACGGCTGGATCGAGCGCGAACGCGTCATCGCCGAATCCCTCACCTCGATCGTGCGCGCGGGCGCGGACCTCGTGCTCAGCTACTGGGCGCTCGAGGCTCCCGCCCACCTCGCCGCGAGCTACCGGAACTAGCCCCGCAATCCTGTGCGTTACGCCCTCCTTGATCTATACTGGTTCAACTGGCTCCGGCCGTTGACGCTCCACTTATAAGGATGTCGCCGATGACCGGAGCTTTTTATCGTCTTGCAGGGAGTGTTCAAAGATGACAGATTCTCCTGCCGTGACAGGTCACACTAAACGGTCTGGGACTAGGCGCAGCGACTGGCAACGCCTGCCGATTGTCACCGCGATTATGGTCGATGGTGGCTTTTATCGTCACCGCGCGTATCAGCTATTTGGGGACAAGGCACCAGCCGATCGCGCGTCCGAACTGGTCGAGTACTGCCGCCGGCACATCCGTGAATCGAGTTCTCACCTCTATAGAATCTTCTACTACGACTGCCCACCGTCAGAGAAGGTGCTGTACCACCCGCTGTTGAAGAAGCAGATCAATCTAGCAAAATCTGCTCAGTTCGCGTGGTCCAACGAATTCTTCGCCGAACTTATGAAGAAGCGAAAGCTAGCTTTCCGTCGTGGGGAAGAACTTCAGTCACAACGGGGCTACTCATTACGGCCTGAGCCGTTAAAGAAACTCCTCGCGGGCCGGATCACGCTGGACGATCTGACTGAACGGGATTTTCTCTTGGAGATCCACCAAAAGGGCGTCGACATGCGACTAGGGCTCGATATAGCGAGTTTGGCCGAACGTGGAAAGGTCAACCAGATCTTCATGATCTCCGGCGACTCTGATTTCGTTCCCGCTGCCAAGCACGCACGTCGGGCAGGAATCGACTTCATTCTCAATCCGATGTGGGCGAAGATCTCACTTTCGCTGAGCGAACACATCGACGGAATTCGACAATGCGTGAATCGTCCGCCCAGTAATGAGGAAGACCCCCTCCATGCATCACGATCTGCCCTCCACACTGAGAGCGATGACGAAGACGATCTATAGCACTTGCACCCGGCCGAAAGGAACCACCGCACCATGACTAGCAACGACTCCCTGTTCGAACGCGCCAAGCACGCCATCCCTGGCGGCGTCGATTCGCCCGTGCGCGCCTACGGCTCCGTCGGGGGCACGCCGCGGTTTTACGCCGAGGCGTCCGGCCCCTTCGTGCGCGACGTCGAAGGCACGCGCTACGTGGACCTCGTGTGCTCCTGGGGGCCGGCGCTGCTCGGGCACGCGCACCCGGAGGTCGTCGCCGCCGTCAAGAAGGCCGCCGCGCGGGGCCTGAGCTTTGGCGCGCCGACGCTCGCCGAGGTCGAGCTCGCCGAGGCAATCACCGAGCGCGTGCCGCTGTGTGAGCGCGTCCGGCTCGTCTCGACCGGCACCGAGGCGACGATGACGGCGATCCGGCTCGCGCGCGGGGTCACCGGGCGCGACGTGCTCGTGAAGTTCGCCGGCTGCTACCACGGCCACTCCGACTCGCTGCTCGCCGAGGCCGGCTCGGGCATCGCGACGGCGGGCCTGCCCGGCTCCGCTGGCGTGCCGGAGGCAATCGCCGCGCAGACCCTCGTCGTGCCCTATAACGACGAGGCGGCGCTGCGGGCGCTGTTCGCCGAGCGCGGGCACGAGATCGCGGCCGTCATCACCGAGGCGGCGCCCGCCAACATGGGCGTCGTGCCGCCGCTGCCCGGCTTTAACGCATTCCTGCGCGAGATCACGGCCGAGCACGGCGCGCTGCTCATCCTCGACGAAGTCCTTACGGGCTTTCGCGTGGGGCCTGCGGGCTGGTGGGGCCTGGAGCAGGCCGCCGCAGCCGACGGCGCGGCCGGCGCAGCGGAGGGCCCGGCTGGCGCTGCGGAGGGCGCGGCAGGGAGCGCGGGAGGCGCCTGGGCGCCCGACATCGTAACGTTCGGCAAGGTAGTCGGCGGCGGGATGCCGCTCGCCGCGCTCGGCGGGCCCGCCGCGATCATGGACGAGCTCGCGCCGCTCGGCCCCGTCTACCAAGCCGGCACGCTCTCGGGCAATCCGCTCGCCACCGCCGCGGGGCTCGCCACCCTGCGCCTGGCCGACCAGGGCGTCTACGACCACGTCGATCGCGCGGCCGTGCAGATCCGCGGCGCGCTCGGCGAGGCGCTGGCCGACGCCGGCGTCCCGTTCACGATCAACCACGCCGGCTCGCTGTTTTCCGCCTTCATCGGCGAGGGACCCGCCGCCGATGGCGTCGAGAATTATGCCGACGCAAAGGCGCAGGACGCCGCTGCCTACGGGCGGTTCTTCCACGCGATGCTCAAGGCCGGCGTCGCCCTGCCGCCGAGCTGCTATGAAGCCTGGTTCCTGTCCGCCGCGCACGACGAGGCGGCGCTCAGCCACATCGAGGAGGCGATCCGCACCGCCGTGCGCGCGATCTAACTCGCTAGGCTGGGGGTATGCGTATCGGCTTTATTTCGCTGCACACGTCCCCCCTGGCCGAGCCGGGGCGCGCGGATGCGGGCGGCATGAACGTCGTCGTCAACCGTACGGCGTGTCAGCTCGCTGAGCTCGGGCACGAGGTCGAGATGTTCACGCGGCGCTCCGATCCGGAGGCGCCTGCCGTCACTGAGGTGCGCGAGGGGGTGCGGCTCATCCTGCTCGACGCGGGGCCGGCCGCGCCGCTCGCGAAGTCCGAGATGGAGCGTGCGATCGAGCCGTTTTCCGCCGAGCTGCGACGCGTGCTGTCCGGCGGCGCGATTGGCGGCATCACGCTCGAGCCGCTCGACGTCATCCACTCCCACCACTGGTTCTCGGGGGTGGCGGCGCTGCCCGTCGCGCGCGAGCTCGGGATCGTCCACATCCAGTCCTATCACTCCGTCGCGGCGCCAAAGAACGCCTCCTCGCTGGCGCTCGGGGAGCCGAGCGAGTCCGAGGGGCGCATCGACGGCGAGCGCCGCGTGGGGCAAGGATCGGATCTCGTCGTCGCGGTATCGCATATCGAGGCGGATACGATCGTCGCGCGCTATCGCGTGCCGGATGACAAGGTGCGCATTGCGCGGCCCGGCGTCGGCGTCGAGTTTTTCACGCCGCGCACGTGCCCGCCGCCCGAGCAGCCCTACCTGCTGTTTGCGGCGCGGTTGCAGCCGCTCAAGGGCGCGGACTTGGCGCTCGAGGTGTTCGCGAAGGTACGGGAGCGGCTTAATGGTGCTGCGGGTGGCGCAGGTGGTGCGGACGCTGCGGGCGGTGCGAGTGGCGCGCTGGAGCGCTATCGCGGGCTGCGGCTGGTGCTCGCGGGAGCGGCCTCGGATGACCACGACGCCTATCCCGACGAGCTGCGCGCGCAGGCCGAGCGGCTCGGCGTCGCCGATGCCGTCGACTTTGCTGGCGCGTGTTCGCGCGAAAAGCTCGCGTGCCTGATGCGCGAGGCCGCGCTGTTTGTGCTGCCGAGCTGGTCCGAGACGTTCGGGCTGGTGGCGCTGGAATCGCAGGCCTCGGGCGTCCCCGTGATCGGGTGGCTCGGCGCCGGTGGGCTCGCCGAGGCCGTCGCACCCGGCGGTCTCCTCATGGAATCGCGCGACGCCGATGACTGGGCCGAGGCGATCGTCCACCTGCTCGGCGACGACAAACGCCTGGCGGCCGCGGGTGAGTCCGCGCGGGAGTTCGCGCTCGAGCACACGTGGCGGCACACCGCGACGGACCTCGTGTGCGCCTACCAGGAGGTGCTCGCGTGAGCGGCGCGGGCAATGGCGGACGCTCGGCGGGCGATGGCGTGCGCTCGGCGGGCAATCCGGCGCTGGCGCCGCTTGCCGCGCTAGAGAACTCCGCGCGCGTGCTTTTCGCGCACGCCCACCCTGACGATGAGGCCCTCGCAACGGGCGCGCTTATCGCCCACCTTGCCGGGCGTGGCGTCAGCTGCATCGTCGTCACCGCAACACGCGGCGAACGCGGCGAGATCCGCCCGGGCGCGCTACCGCCGGGCGATACCCGCTCCCTCACCGACGTTCGCGCGACCGAACTCGCTGCCTCCTGCGCCGCACTCGGCGTTTCCGAGCACGCGTGGCTCGGCCAGGGCACGGCGCCCTATCTCGACTCCGGCATGCAGTGGCTGGATGCGCCGGCCGGCGAGGAGCGCTCCGGCGCGGGCGAGGAGCGCTCCGGCGCGGGCGAGGCGCGCTCGGGCGCGGCGGCAGGCGCGCAGCCCGTCGCCGCCCCCGCTCCCGATGCGCCGCCGCAGGCATTCACGAAGCGCCCGATCGCTGATGCCGTCGCCGATCTCGTCGAGCTCATCGAGGCCTTCCAGCCCGAGGCGATCGTTTCCTACGACGCGGCCGGGACGTATGGCCATCCCGATCACGTCCACCTGCACGAGGTGGCGCTGCGCGCGGCGACCGAGACGCGCCTGCCGATGATCGAGATCGTCTCCGAGCGCATGGGCACGCCGGCGCCTGAGCTCCCGGGCTTCGAGGTGTTTCCCGGAACGCTCGGCCAGGTTCGCAAGGCGCTCGCGAGCTATGCCACGCAACTGCGGGTCATCGCGCCGCCGGAAGGCGCGGTCGACGTCGTCGAAGTACAGCACGTCGGTGGGCAACGCCAGCGCGTCTACTGCGGCGCCGCCCTTGCCTGGGCCGAGACATCTAGGTCCTAGCGTCGGGAAAATCGGCGAATGGTCGCCACGCGAGGCCAAATCGGGTGAGAATAGGGCCATGCAGAACCCAGCCGACTGGTCGCCGATCGTGACCGAGAACCTCATGCTGCGGGCGCCGACGTCCGAGGATCAGCCGTCGATGACGAAGCTGCACTCGGATCCGCAGACCTTCATGTACCACCCGCTGCCCATCGAGGTGGCGCGCTCCATCGTCGGGCGGCGCTACGATGACGCGGTCGCGCACTGGCGCGAGCACGGGTTCGGGTTCTGGGTGGCGACGGACCGGCAGGATCCGACGCGCGTCGTTGGCATGTCCGGCGTCCAGTTCCGCACGTTCCACGATCGCCCGGCCCTCAGCCTGTACTACCGCTTCGAGCCCGGCAGCTGGGGCAAGGGCTATGCGACGCAGGCCGCGCGGGCGGCGATCGATCTGGCGCGCGAGCACCTGCCCGAATATCCGATCGTCGCGCTCACGGTGCCCGCGAACGTGCCCTCGCATCGCGTCGCGGAAAAGGTGGGGCTCGTGCGCAACGAAGAGCTCGATACCGCCCAGGAGACGCACGGCCGCAAGTTCACGCACATCTACTACGTCTCGAACTGGTAGGCGGCGTTGGGGGCGATCACCTCGGGCCTGCGCGGGCTCGTTGCCGTCCTCGCGACGGGCGGGCGCGTGTTTGCGCGGCACTGGCTGCAGCTTCTCACGCTGTTCTTTGCCGGGCAGGCGCTGCGGCTGGCGGCGCTGTGGCTCGCCGGTAAGGCCTCGCTGATCTCGCCGACGCTCGCGACCGTGATCCTGCCCTTCGCGCCGCTCGCCACACTGGCCTCGCTCGCGCTCATGCTGCGAGTGCTGGCGCCCTCGCTTCCGGCGTTCGCCGAGCTCGTCGGCACCTCCCGCGGCATGCGGTGGCGCTCCAACCTGCAGGCCACGGCCATGGCGCTCGTACCGTTCCTCGCGGTGTATGCCTCCAACGGCCTGCTCAAGGCCGACCTGCAGCGCTACATGTTCGACCAGTCGGGCGTCGTCTTCGCCTCGCTGGAGCGCGCCGACTTCCTGTCCGACTCCTTCACCCGGCTCGCGCTCCCCACGTCGGGCATCATCATCGTCATCGTGCTCGGGGCGCTCGCGGCGCGCAAGATCATTGCGCTGAAGGAGCTTGCCAATACCTCCGGCTGGTGGGCCGCGATCTCCGCCTATCTGGAGGCGCTGTGGCTGACCGCGCTCGTCTACGTCTTTACCGCGCGCATCGAGGAGATTAAGGCGTGGGTGACGAGCCGGAAGGTCGTCGACGATATCTACACCTGGTGGCAGACGCTGCAAGACACCTACAGCCAGATCGAGACGCTGATTCTGGCGCCGTTCAAGTTCGTCGGCGGGCTGATCTCGTCGGCGGGTTCGCTCATCATCGTGCCCGTGGCGTGGCTGGCGATTGGCGCGACGATCTACGGCAGCCAGCTGAAAAAAGGCGATCCGGTTATCACGCATGAGATCGATACCGCGCGCATCAAGCGGGTGCCCTCCCCGGTGCGGCGGGTGGCCAAGCACGTGACGTCGCCCGTCGTGACGCCGGTGAAATCGACCTTTGACGCGATCGGCAAGGTGGCCGTTGCGGGGCTCATCCCGATGGCGCTGTTTTGCGTGATTTTTGCGCTCACCGGGTGGCTGCGCGTGGGCGTGGACTACCTCATGCGGCTCGCGATTGGGCCGCAGCCGGGCACGCTGCAGTACGCGCTCGATCCGTTTGTCGATCTGGGGGAAAACCTCGTGTACTTCGTCGCGACGATCGTGTTGCTTGCGGCGGGCGTTAACCAGATCGTGCTCTCGCAGCGGGAGCGGCAAGCAAAGGCGGAAGCCGAGGCTGCGGCGGCTGAGGCGGCTGCCACAGGTGCGGCTGAGGCGGCTGGAGCTGAGGGTGAGGCGGCTGCTCGCTAGTCGGCGTTAGCGTCGAAGTCCAGGTAGTTCGGCGTATCCCAGTAGATGCGTACCTTGGCGGGGACCACGTCGTCGGGCATCGCAATTCCGATGGTGGAGCGCCACGAGGGCGGGCGCGGGGCCCCGGATTCTTCGAGTTTTCCAGTAAAGGCGTTGACGACCGGCCCCTCCTCGCCGGGCACGAGGCAGTCGTCGACGCGGAAGAGCGGTTCGGCGCCGGGGGTGTCCACGAGGGCGCTGCGCGGGTGGTAGATGTTGCCGGCGTCGTCGAAGAGCTCGATGGTGCAGCTGTCCGCGGGGACCGATGGGTCGGCCGTGAAGGCGAAGCTGACGGCCCATTGCTTGGCGCCGTCGACCGCCTGTTTGCCGTGCAGCACGCCCACTTCTGTGACGGAGACGAGGCGGACGTCGATCGTGCGGTCGTAGGTGGTGTTGGCGATGCGGAAGCTTGAGGTGTAGGTGCCTGAATCGCCCGATACCGGGAGCTGGTGGGTCGGCAGTGAGGGGCGGTAGAGCTCGGTGAGGCGGTAGGAGCTGGCGAATAGTGCGGCGGCGATCGCTGGGCCGAGGAGGATCAGGGCGAGGGCGTTGTCGCGCCACCAGCGGCGCTTTCGGTGGCGCTCCGCGCGCGTCGTCGGGGCGGCGGGCGCGGTGGCGTCGGCGGGCGGCGTCGCCTCGGGGCGGGCTTCGGGCGCGTCGGAGAAACTCACGGCTGCCTCCGCTCGTAGCGCGTCGACTCCGCTTCGATCGACGTCGCAGCCGCGAGCATGGCGGCCGCGTCCTCGTCGGTGATCTGCAAGTCGATGTCGGCGATGTTATCGCCCCCGGCCGAGCGGTAGTTGTGCACGAGCAAGTGGCCGCCGGCGATCGCGTCGGTGGGCAGCTCGAACCAGATCGTGCACGTGACCGGGATGCCCACGACGGATGACCCGCACGCGGTGATGCGCGAGCCGGGCTGGCTGCCGCCGTAGCGCTTGCCGTCGGCGCCGCGCCAGAAAATCGGCGAGATAACGCGCTCCCGCCCGTTCGTCGCGTAGGTAACGTCGACGACGGCGAAGATGCCGGAGGTTTTCGCCGTCGAACCGAAGACGGTGACGTCGGTGGCGAGGCGGAGGTTGGTGGCCTTGACTTCGCCCGTGCGGATGGCCACGTACTCGTCGAGCACGCCCGCAACGGGGTAGGGCTCGGACATGATGTCCGCGCGCGTGGGCAGATAGGAGTTGATGACGCTGCCGACGGCGAAGGCGGCGGCGAGGACGGCTGCGGTGACGAGGCCGCTCGGGGTGAAGCGGCGCATCAGGGGGCTCCTGCCGCGAGGGGTTCGACCGGGATGCGGGCGATCGGATCGGTCAGGCGGAAGATCTGGTGGCCGTCGAGCGAGGAGCGGCCGTCCTCCGCGCCCGTGACGACCAGTGTGACGTCCTCGCTGGTCACGGGCGCGACCGGCTGCCACGTCACGACGATGTCCGTCGGTAGGCCGGGCTGGTAGGCGCCCTGCGTGAGGCCGTCGATCACGCGGTAAATCTGCGGGTAGCGCACGGTGGTTTTCAGGGGTTCGTCGTCGACGGTGACCGTGAGCATGCCGGAATCGAGCAGGTGAGTGGCGAAGACGGTGTCCTCGATGAGGCGATCGGCGGTGTTGGTGGCGGTGAGGCGGGCCTCGATGCAGCCGTGCTCGGCGTCGAAGGCGAATCCCGAGCATTCCGCGACGTGCCGGGCCTCGGAAAACACCAGGGTGAAGGGGCCGGCGGTGAGTTCTTTGCCGAGCTCGATCAGCGGGAGGGCGTCTTCCTTATCGACGGCTTGGCTGGCTTTCGACCAGCCGCCGGTTACTGCGACGACGGCGATGACGATGAGCATGACCGCGAGCGCAATGTTGCCGGGCTTGGCTACGTCCTTGACGAGGCCGTAAAGCCGGGTCAGGCGCTCGGTTCTCGAGGGTTTCTCGCTCACGCTTGCATCGTACTTCGTTCGAGTGGCTTTATGGCGAAGTTTTCCGGGGCGGAGAGTTGGTTCCGAGGGTGGGGGGGTATGGCTTGGGCCGGAGCCTGGCGTGGTCACCAGATTCCGGCCCAAGCTGGGCGCGCTCCTCACGGTTGCTCTAAGGGGCGCGCCGGTTTCCTACGCGTGGGAGTTGCGTCGGATGATGAGGACACTGCCACCTACGAGCAGCGCTGCCAGCAGCGCCAGGCCCGTCAGCTGGCCACCGGTAATCGGCAGTCCGGACTTTCCAGGCTTCGTCGGAGTTGCGGTTGGCTCGTCCGTCGGCTGCTCCGTGGGCTGCTCCGTCGGTTCCTCGGTCGGCGTGGCAACCGTGCACTCGACTCGGGCGTCGCCCCAGTTCGCGTGGTCGTTTCCAACCCCGTTGCCGCCGTCGCCCACAAGGAGCGTCAGCACGTCAACGCCGGTCACGTCGACGTCGATCTCGATCGAATGCCGTCTCGGTTGGCGCCGGTTTCCTGTGACGGCGGCCACGGCAGACTGCCCGGAGACGGCCAGATAGTTGCCCGGTCGCGGACATGAAAGTTGCCCGCTGATGGTCATGGGATCTGCCCGACACGACATTCGTTGCCTCGCCGCCTTGCGCGGTTCGAGGCCCCTCCTCGGGTGCGATAGCGGTGCTGAAGCGCCCATCGCGTCCGAGGAGGGACAACATGAAGCCTGCCGAGGAGATCATGGAAATTCTCGAAGCGTTCGATCTGACAGGGTCCTACCGGGATGCCGGCGAGCTCGCCGGGGTCTCTCACCACACCGTCGCCCGTTACGTCACCGCCCGTGATGCCGGGCGTCTGAGCGACAAGCCCGCGGCTCGGGCGCAGCTGATCGATGAGTTCTTGCCCAAGGTTGAGGAGTGGGTGGAGAAGTCCCGCGGGAAGGTCCGCGCGGACGTGGTCCACGACAAGCTCACCGCCGCGGGGTTCACCGGGTCCGAGCGCACCACCCGCCGGGCGGTCGCGGCGGTGAAGAAGTCCTACCGGCTGGGAAGCGTGCGGGTCCACCGGCCGTGGGTCACCGAGCCGGGCCTGTGGTTGCAGTACGACTTCGGCGACGGGCCGGTGATCGACGGAGTCCGGACCGTGCTGTTCTGCGCGTGGCTGGCGTGGTCGCGGTTCCGGGTAGTGCTGGCGATTCGCGACAAGACCGCCCCGAGCGTGTTCGCGGCGCTGGACGTCACGCTGCGGCGCCTGGGCGGGGCGCCGACGTATGTGCTGACCGACAACGAGAAGACCGTGACCGTCGAGCACGTCGCAGGGATGGCGGTCCGCAACCCGCAGATGGTGGCCTTCGCCAGGCATTACGGGCTCACCGTGTTGACGTGTGAGCCGGCCGACCCGGCCTCGAAGGGCGGGTCGGAGTCGACGGTGAAGGTCGCCAAGGCCGACCTCGTGCCGAAGGAGACGAACCTGAGGGGCGAGTACGCCTCGTTCGCCGACCTCGAGGCCGCCTGCGCGACGTTCTGCGAGGAGGTCAACAACCGGGTCCACCGGGTCACCAGGCGCGCACCCGCGGAGATGCTCGAGCAGGAGCGCGCCCGGCTGCATGCCCTGCCGTCGACCCCGCACACGATCGCACTGGGCACCACGAGACACGTCCCAGTGAACAGCCCGATGGTGACGTTCGAGGGCGGGCAGTACTCCGTGCCGCACCGCCTGCTGGGTGAGACCGTCTGGGTCCGGGTCTACGGACAGGGCGCTGGTGAGCAGGTCGTCATCGTCCACGTCAGCTCCGACGGGCCCCTGGAGGTTGCCCGCCATGCTCGCGCGACCCCGGGCAGCCCGCGGATCGACGATGGGCACTTCCCGCCGGCCCCGGCCGGCGCGCTGGAGCGCAGGCCACGGCCCAAGAGCGCCGCGGAGGCCGAGTTCCTCGCGCTGGGCAACGGGGCCAGGCTCTGGTTGACCGAGGCCGCCGCGGCCGGGACGACGAAGATGCGCGTCAAGATGGCCGAGGCCGTCTCGCTGGCCAAGCTCTTCGGGCCCGGTGAGGTCGACTGGGCACTGGGTCACGCCGCCGTCCACGCCCGCTTCGCCGAGGCCGACCTGCCCTCGATCCTCAACCACCGAGCCGCCGGCACGAGCGGGGCGGTCCACCGGGCCGGGGAGGACCGGTCCCTGACCCAGGGCACCGCCGGATGGGCCGCCCTGGGCCAGCACACGGCCACCACCGGCGAGGTCGGCGCTCAGGCCCAGGAGGTGGCCTCATGAGCCCGACCACCACGACGAGCAGGAGCGTCCCGACGCTCGGAGTGCCCTCCGCAGCGCCGCTGCCCGATGACCTCGAGGCGATGCTGCGTCGTCTACGTCTGCCCCACATCCGCCGCCATGCTCCCGAGGTCGTCGCGACCGCGAAAGCCCAACGTTGGGAACCCCTGGAGGTCCTACGAGCCCTGTTCGCCGAGGAGGCCGCCGGACGCGAACGCGCCGCGCTGACCACCCGCCGCACCGCGGCGGGGTTCCCCACCGGCAAGACCTTCGAGGCCTGGGACGAGAGCATGTCCTCGATCCCAGCACCGACTCAGCAGGCGCTACGGACCCTGGAGTGGGTCCACCGCAAGGAGAACCTCGTCCTCTGCGGGCCCTCGGGCACGGGCAAGACGTTCCTGCTCGAGGCGCTCGGGCAGCAGGCCGTCGAGCAGGGCCTGCGGGTCTCGTGGTTCACGCTCGAGGACCTCGGCGTTCTCCTGCGCAGGCACCGCGCCGACGACACCGTCACCAAGGCCATCGCCCGCGTTCTGCGCGCCGACCTGATCATCGTCGATGACATCGGTCTGCTCCCGGTCGCCACCGACGCCGCCGAGGGCCTC
Source organism: Bowdeniella massiliensis (assembly GCF_023634005.1). Lineage (NCBI taxonomy): Bacteria > Bacillati > Actinomycetota > Actinomycetes > Actinomycetales > Actinomycetaceae > Bowdeniella > Bowdeniella massiliensis. The sequence goes on along the minus strand of NZ_JALIQR010000004.1, from coordinate 188,233 downwards.
TACCGTCTCGTCGACGCCGCCTACGAGAAACGGGCCGTCGCGATCAGCTCCAACCTCCACCCGGCGGCGTTCGACGAGCTCATGCCCAAGACCATCGCCACCGCGACCGTCGACCGGCTCCTGCACCACGCCCACATCTGCCAGACCAGCGGCGAGTCCGTCCGCCTCTCCCAGGCCCTAACCGGTCAGGGGGTGAAGCCCCTGGCCTGACACCCCGGACCGTAATGGCCAACCCCTGTGCAGATCCCATGGCCATCACCGGGCAGAACTCGTGACTGTCACCGGGCAGGTCTCACGACCGCCTCCGGGCAGATCTCACTGTCCCTTGACATTCCTGGCCGGGTCTTGCAGAATGGTCGTCGGAACGACGTGTTGCCTTTATCACACACCGGGGGATCGCGAGCTCCGGTTCCCAATCGTCGGACAGAGGAGTCACGATGTTCAGGGCACGTTCTTTGCGAGTGGCAGCGATGGCCGCTGCTGCTGGATGTCTCGTTCTTCAAGGCGCGATCGCGTATGCGCACGAGAGCACCAACGCGGCCGACGCCGCGCAGACGGTGGAAGTCGCCGCACCGCAGATCGAAGATCAGATCAGCGCAGCAGAGATGCAGGACTTGATGTTTGTGGCGGAGCAGAGTGGCGCTCCACTGGACGAGGTGATCGAGCGATACGCCTGGAACGACAACTTTGCCTTGGCTGCGGCGGAAATCCGGGACACGTACCCCGACCTGTTCTCCAGTGCCGAGATTGTCGACGCGCACCACGCTTGGGTAGCCTTCAAGGGCTCCCCTCCTGAGGGGGTGCACGCCGTCCTCGATTCCTTCGCCCGCGTCGCGCCATCCGTCAAGGTTGAACTGCGAGGTGGCGAGGGCTACTCCGAACGGGAGTTGCAGGCCTCTATCGAGAGCGTTCATTACGCCGTCTACGAATCTCCGGGGGTCCGAGACGCCGCCACGAGCTTCGACGCCGCCACTCGCACGATCACGACGAGTGTCGTCCTCGCCGACGGGCTGCAAGAGTCGGTCGTCACCGACCTGAATACAACCGCACAAGAAGCGCTCGTGGCTGCCTCCGCCAAGTCGCTCGGCATCGCTGCGGTCGTGGACGTTTCCGACCGTGCGGTTCTCGGCGGGGTCGACAGTTCGAGCTATCACTACGGAGGTGAGGTTCTCTCGGGTTGCACCTCCGGGTTCGGGACCAGGGCTTCGAGTAGTACCAGCGGCACCCGCGGGATCGCCACCGCCGGTCACTGTGGCAACAGCCAGAGTGACGATGGCTCTGCGCTGACCTACCAGGGTGGGCACGTGGAGACCCACGGCGACTTCCAGTGGCACACGGGGCCAAGGACGGAGTCTGACGACTTCTATGCAGGTACTGCGAGCACGACTGAGACGACCCTTCGTGATGTCTCAGCTGTAGGGTCGCCGACCGTGGGCCAGACGCTCTGCAAGAACGGGGCGACGAACCATGCAAGCTGCCAACAGGTGCGGGCGCTGAATCACTGCAACGGAAGTGCATGCAACCTCGTGATGATGGGCGCGCGCCTGGCCGCCGGAGGGGACAGCGGCGGACCTATCTACTGGGGAAACACCGCATACGGTCTGCACCAAGGCTGGAAATACGACCCGGCTTGGCCCGCCGACCGTGACCTGTTCTCTCGGGCTGACCGGATCGACAACGCCCTCGGTGTCTGGATTGCGACGAATTGAGAGCGAAACGTCCGCCGGGCAGCAAGGCTGCGAACCAGACCGGGCGAAAAAGAACCCGCTGGGTTGTCGCGGCCTTGCTGCTCGCGGTCGCGGTGGTCGCTGTCGCCGTCACGCTGACACGAGGCGTCTCTTGGCGCGACCAGGTTCCGGTTACTCGTGCGATCCTGTCCGCTGAGGACAGCCTCACCCTCGTGGTCAATACGTGCGGCGGTGAACCCGCTGTTGATCTGTTGCGCGAGCAGAACGAGACGGTGGAGGTTGCTGTCGTCTCGACTCGTACCTTCGGCGGGTCCGGGGGCGAAGATTGCCAGGACACAATCGAGGTAAAGCTTCAGGCACCGCTCGGCGATCGAAACCTGGTCGATGGTGCGACCGGCGACGACCTCGCCGTGGATAACGGCTAGCTACCAAGTTCCGTACAACATCCGGAGGTTGTTGCTGAATCGAACGATTCCGCTACAACGGTGACGAGGGTGCGTCGCCCTGTCCAGGATGCTTGACGCGTCGCGGTTCTCGGCCGACGCCGTCTGTAACGAAACTCAGTGCCGGATTCTATGGCTCGATACTTCCCGTGCTGGATGAGTATCGCTACAGTCAGCATCATGGGGCATCTGCTGGGGTACGCGCGTGTGTCGACGACTGATCAGGACGCTGCGCTGCAGATCGATGCGCTGACTGCGGCGGGGTGTTATCGGGTCTTCGTCGACACGATCTCTGGCTCCCTGGATCACCGGCCCGAGTTGGCGAAGTTGATGGACCAGTTGCGCCCGGGGGACACGCTAGTGGTGTGGAGGCTGGACCGGTTGGGTCGCTCGATCCGGCATCTCATCGACCAGCTGCAGGTCCTGTCCGAGCAGGGCGTGGGGTTCCGCTCCTTGCAGGAGACGATCGACACGACCTCCTCGGGCGGGCGGCTGGTGTTCCACGTCTTCGCCGCGCTGGCCGAGTTCGAACGTGACCTGATCCGTGAGCGCACCAACGCAGGACTGGCCGCCGCCCGGGCCCGTGGCCGCAAAGGCGGGCGACCGCCCGCACTGTCGCCGGACCAGGTCAAGGCGGCCCGTCGGATGTATCAGCAGAATGAGATGACGGTGGCGCAGATCGGTGCGGTCTTGGGCGTCAGCCGCGCCACCATCTACCGCGTGCTCAACCGCCAAAGTGTCCCAGTGGTCGAACCACGACAGTCGAGAAGCGCCGTGTAGGTCATGGACGCGGCCGGGCGCTGGGAGATCCTCAAGCTTCACGTCGAGGACCAGATCCCGCTCGCCGCCCTGGCCCGTGACACCGGGATCGGGCTGCGCACGCTGGAGCGGTGGCACGCCCGCTACCGCACCGAGGGATACGCAAGCCTCGATAGGCGGCAGCGCGCTGATGCCGGCAGCCACCGCCTGCCCGCCGAGCTCGTGTCGCTGGTCGAAGGGCTGGCGTTGAGGAAGCCTCGGCCGGCGATCATCACCATCCACCGCAAGGTCAGCGCCATCTGCGAGGAGCAGGGATGGCCCGTGCCTTCCTATGGCGTCGTGCGCGCGATCATCGCCGACCTCGATCCGGGCATGGTCACCCTGGCCCTGGAAGGGCCGACGTCCTACCGGGACAAGTACGAGATCGCGCTGCGTCGGCAGGCCGAGCGGCCGAACGCGATGTGGCAGGCCGATCACACCCTGCTCGATGTCCTCGTGGTGGGCACCGACGGCAAGCCCGCCCGGCCGTGGCTGACGACGATCATCGATGACTGCTCGCGCGCTATCTGCGGGTACACCGTGTTCCTCGGTGCACCCTCGGCGATGAACACCGCGCTGGCGCTGCGCCAGGCGATCTGGCAAAAGACCGACCTCTCCTGGCCGATGTGCGGCCTGCCCGAGGTGCTCTACGTCGATCACGGCAGCGACTTCATCAGCAACCAACTCACCGCCACGGCCGTGGACTTGCATATCCGGCTCATCCACTCTGCCGTCGCGCGCCCGCAGGGTCGCGGCAAGGTGGAGAGGTTCTTCGGGACCGTGAACACCGAGCTGCTGGCTGGTCTGCCTGGGTACATCGCCCAGGGCCACCCCTGGCCAACGCCGAAGCTGCCGTCGCCCAGACCAGGGCCGTGCGTCGCGATGGCATCCACTTCCAGGGCCTGCGCTACATCTCCCCGACCCTGGCCGGTTACGTCGGCCGGTCGGTCGTGATCCGCTACGACCCCAGGGACATCACCGAGATCCGCGTGTTCGACCACGAGGAGTTCGTCTGTAAGGCCATCAACCAGGACCACCACGACCAGAAAGTCAGCCTCAAGGAGGTCCAGGCCGCCCGCAACGCCCGGCGCCGGGCGCTGCGGCAGGGCATCAACGAGCGGATCGCCGTCGTGGCCACCCACACCACCGAAACGCCACCAGCGACCCAGGCGCCGCCACCGGCGCCACGGCGGAAGTTGAAGGTTTACAGAGAGGACCTGAGGTGAGTCAGCGCTTCATCGTGACCAAAGAACACCGCCGCTTCACCGAGTTCGCCGACGCCGTGCGGCGCGGGCACACCATCGGCCTGTGCTTCGGACCAGCCGGCGTGGGCAAGACGCTCTCGGCGCGCCGCTACGCCCGCTGGGACAAGGTCCACGACCTGCTGACCTACTGGGGACCGCGCTCCGACAGTGACGCGCAGGTCTACGCTGCGCTGGCCAAGAGCCGCACCGTGCTCTACACCCCCAGCGTGCTGACCACCCCACGAGCCTTGAAGGACGAACTCGACCAGGTCATCACCCGCACCAACATCTGCATCGAGCAGCACCTCGCGCCGGCCGGGCAGGTCACGCCAGAGACGCGCGGATGGCGCCACAGCAGGAACTACGTGGAGCTGGTCATCGTCGATGAGTCCGAACGCCTCCGCCCCACCGCACTGGAACTGCTCCGCGATCGCTACGACCGCGACAACCTTGCCCTCATCCTGATCGGCATGCCCGGTCTGGAGAAGCAGTTCAGCCACTATCCCCAGTTCTACAGCCGCGTCGGCTTCGCCCACCAGTACCGGCCCCTGGGCAAGGAGGAACTGCTCTTCGTCCTGCAACGGCATTGGCGCGCCCTCGGTAAGACCCTCGACCCAGAGGACTTCACCGACGCCCAAGCCATTGCCGCCATCGCCCGGATCACCCGAGGTAACTTCCGGCTTCTGGAACGACTCTTCCCCCAGATCGAGCGCGTCCTGAAGATCAACGAACTCGACACCATCACCAACGACGTCATCGAAGCCGCCGCCAGCAGGCGCTCGGCGAGGTCTTTCTGATTGATGATCTCTCCGGTCACGGGATCAATCATCTCGTCATTAGCGATGACGGCATCGGTCGTGTCAGTCACGGCCATCTCCTTTCGGATCAGGCCGGACCCACACACCGTTTATCTGACAGTCCCCGTTCCGAAGAAGGGCAGATCGGACAGGTAGTTCGTCCCGTCGGTGATGGCCTTTTGGACGGTGACCGTCTTGGAAGTCGTCACCTCGCGGGCGCTGCCGTCGACGAGGTAGGACACGGTGAGCGTGAGCTCGCCGGGCTCGGCGCCCGCAGGTGCGGTCACGCGCCAGGCCTGGGAGGTCTCACCGTTCGAATCGGCGTCGACCTTCTCAACCGTCCAGCCCTCGGGCCGTCAGGGTGTGCGTCACGTCCGTGACGTCGCCGGTCTCGAAAATGTCGACCGTCGTCGTCACGTCGAAGGCCTTACCGCCCTCGACGTTTCCGGGCGAGGAAATCGCGGCCGAGGCGCAGGCTGGCATGTCCTCGGACTCCCCGAGGTCCTCGATGCGACGACGCGCAGGTCATCGATGCGGACCTTTGCTTCGCCCTCGCCGGCTGCGATCGTGAACGTTGCCGGGGAGCCCGTCGACGTGAACGTCACGCGCACCCGCTGGAAGTAGGTGCGCAGCTTCTCGTCGGAGGCCGTCGAGTTCAGCGCGGTGGAGCTGGTGATCGACGTCGTGGGCGCGCCCTCGACCTCGCTCTGGTAGCCCGCGGCGCTCACGCCGGTGCCGGTGACGGAGACGTCAACCGGGCGGGTGGTGCCCGGCTCAACCTCGATCCACGCCCAGGCGCTGTACGTGCCGGCGGGGAGGTCCAAGGCCTGGGAGATGCTCGAGGCACCGGCGCCGAGGACGGCCTGGTAGTTGTCGCGGTCGGTCTTTTCGATGCTCGCCTCGCCGCTCACCTGGTAGGCGTCGAGGGTGCCCGAGAAGAAGCCGGGATCAACGATGTGGCTCGCCTGGCCCCAGTTCGGTGCCTTGGCAGCCGGGACGCTGGTGCTCGGGTAGAGCACGTAGGCCGTGTTGGCTTCGGCGTCGATCGTGACCTTGCCGCCCGCAACCGCGAGGTCGGCGACCTTGACGCGTCCCGTATCCGTCAGCTTGAACAGGCTGAGCGCGGACTGGCCAGCGTAGGAGTCGGTCAGCGTCCACGTCGAGGAGCCACCGGCGGGGTTGTAGTGGTAGAGGCGGTCATCGCCGTCGGTCCACGGCAGCAGGTAGCGGCCCTGCTCGTAGACGGTGGCGCCGTCGTACTTGATGGTGCGGTTCGTCGGGATCGTCTTGCCGTCGATCGATGCCAGCGGCGAGGTCGCAACGGTGCCGTTACGGAAGGTGATGGTGTCCTTCGTCCAGCTCATGATGTCGGACTGCTGCAGGGACTTGGTCGGCAGGTTGCGTTCCCAAATGTTCTTGATGAAGCCGTTGTGGTTAACGTTGCCGGCCCAGCCTTCGAACTCCACGACGTTCGCATTCGACAGGATCGGATGCGGGTTGAAGGTGTCGCGGTAGGAGTTTTCGACGAAGCGAATGTACTGCGAGTTCAGGCCCTTGTTGTCCTGGCCGCCGTAGTTTTCGTCGGTGGCCCAGTGGGACCAGATCGAGTAGTCGGGGAACTTGTTCGACCACTCGGTTCCGACAACCCAGCCCTGCTTTTGCAGTTCGGCGCCCAGGCGCTGGCCTTCCCAACCGTCGGGGTAGTAGACGTCGATGTAGAGCCAGTTGAGGTTTTCGGGGGCTTCGTCGCGGAATTCCTGGAAGCGCTTCAGCACGTTGCGGGTGCCGAGGTCCTTGGGACCGTCGATGTAGTAGGACTGGTTCATCCAGCCCCACGCCTTTTGCGGCGGCATGCGCAGGAGCTCTTCGCTGAAGTTGTACGCCTCGGAGTAGGACTCGGTGACGTTGACGTGCACGCCGATATTGGCGTTCCACTTGGCGGCCTCTTCCGAGAGCGTCGTGAGGTCCTTCAGACCGCCGGCGCGTTCGTTGTAGTGGCCGGCGTGGTCCGGGTGGGCGGCGTCGTGGCCTTCGGCCTGGTAGCCCTTGAGCAGGACCTGCTGGCCGAGGTTATCGGTTTCGAGCGCGACGCGCTTCGTGTCATCCAGGGTGCGCAAGAAAGGGTGCGTGGCCTGGGAAACGATGTTGAACGGGATGCGCGTGATGACCGTGTTCCTTACGTCGTCCTGCCCATTGGTGGCGGGGCGGATATCGCGCGTGGCGATAGCGGCGTCCTGCCAGTCGACGATGCCGTCGTCGTTGGCGTCGGCGACAATCTTCACCTGGGCGAAGGGGTCTGCTTCGGGGCCGAGGCCCAGGTGGGCGGTGGTGCCGCGGTAGACGAACGGGCCGGGGCTGACGGTTCCGATGCGCGCGTCGCCGATCGTCGTGACGTTCGCGATCCAGCGGGCGTTGGACCCGGAGCGGGGGCCGTCGGAGGTGTTGTCGCTGACGGCGTTGGACATGAAGCCGGCCGCGAGCGCCTGCTCGTTGGCGCCGACCATGAAGCCGGTGTGGGTGCTAGGCTCTGCGGTTGCGACGTTCAGGCTCGTGTCCGGGTTCTGGGAGCGGCTGACGCCGAGCTTGCTCGTGATGATCGAGCCCTGCTGGGCGGCGGTGACGCTCACGAGATCCAGGCCCGGGACCGCGATGCGGTGGACCTTGCTGTCCGGGTCGTTCACGTCGGTGATCGTCCAGGACAGGACGCCGTCGGCAACCGTGATGGTGACGTTGAACGTGACGTCGAGGTCGGCGACACTCAGGGCGTAGGTGGCGCTCGCGCCGGTGCCCGTGGGGGCCGCGACGGTGACGTCGTAAGGCTTTTCGTCGATCGTGACCTGCGTGAGGGGATCGCAGAGCTTGCCGGCGAGCTGGGCATCGCCGAGACGGTAGTCGACGACCTGCGGGAAGTCAGGGTGGAGGCGGACGGACAGGCCGTCGGCACTCAGTTCGGGCGCGCCGTCGGGCACGACGATCTCGGGGCCGGGTGCTGGCGTGGATCGGTGGGTTCGGCCGGTTCGGTCGGCTCGACGGGCTCGCTGCCGTCGTCGGTCACGCTGAAGGCGTTGAACTCAGCGAGGGTAGCGACCTGTTCGGGGGTGTTGTTACCGCCCCAGGAGGCGTTGTAGACGACCTTGACGCGGCGCGCTGCGACGGCGTCGAAGTCGATGACGACGTCGGCCTTGGGGTCGGTTTCTGCGGCGACATCGCCCTTGGCGACCTCGGTGAAGTCCGCCTAGCACGACTCGGCCGTCTGGATCGAGTACTGCGCCACGCGGCCGGAGCCGTTGGAGGACTGGCGCGGCGTGAGCACGACGCGGCCGAGGTCAACGGCTTCGTCACCCAGCTCGATGGTGAGGTGGTGCGGCAGCGGATCGACGCCGCCCGCCCACTTGGTGTGCCAGTAGGTTTCTTTGTTTCCATCAAGCACGAGTGCGGCGGCACCGTTGGGCGCTTCGGCACTCTCTTCGACGGAGCTCACGTCGACGATGGACATCTGGCTTTGGTCGATGGCGGTCTAGACGGGCTCAGCAGCGGCAGGAGACGTGGTGGCTGGGAGGGCAAGTCCCGCACTCAAGAGACTACCTACCGCGATGACCCCAATGCTTCTTGCGAGGTTCATGAACGTCGTCGTCCTTTATTAGCGAATAGACACGGACCCAATCTCGTCCTGGCTCCGGGGGTCCGTGAGCCGAGGCACGATGGTGGGTTGTGGCGACAGTAGCGCGATTCTGATCGAACATGCAAGGTTTTGGATGAAATAGGTGGAATGCGCTCACTTTCCATCGTTTGACGGTGTGCGGAAATGATCGCTGATCTTCTGTGTATTTGTGCAGTTTAGCCCGCACGTCTCACGTGGTGGTCGCACTATTGCGTCAGGTGTTGGTTGGTCCTAACGTCGAGCTCACCTGAGGAGCAGGTCCCCTCCTTGCTCCGGGTGTGAGCTAGGGAGATGTCATGTCAATGAAGAAGCCGACGATGCGTCCGGGTGGTGATGCGAGCTCGGGCAATGGCCGCGAGCAGTGGACCGGCCAGTACGGATTTATTCTCGCCGCGATCGGCTCAGCCGTCGGGCTGGGCAATATATGGCGCTTTCCGGGCGTCGCTTATTCCAACGGCGGCGGCGCATTCCTCATCCCCTACCTCGTCGCGCTGCTGACGGCGGGCATTCCGATCCTGCTGCTCGATTACTCGCTCGGTCATCGCTTTCGGGGCGGGGCGCCGGCCGTCTTTCGTCGGCTCAGCAAGAACTTTGAGGTGATCGGCTGGCTTCAGGTGATGATCTCGTTTGTCATCATCACCTACTACGCCGTCATTTTGGCCTGGGCGCTGCGCTATATGTTCTTCTCTCTCAACGAGGCCTGGGGCGAGGACACGCTCGGGTTCTTTGTTGGGGACTTCTTGCAGGTAGGTCCGGCGGAGTTTTCTGCTGAGATTGTTCCCGGGATCTTCTGGCCGCTGATCGGCTTGTGGATTGTGGCAGCGATTGTCATGGCCCTCGGGATTTCGGGCGGTCTGGAGCGCGTAAACAAGATCTTCATGCCGCTGCTGATTGTCATCTTCCTCATCCTTGTGGTGCGGGCTCTGATGCTCCCGGGCGCGGTTGACGGGTTGAACTCCTTCTTCACACCGAACTGGCAGGCGCTGGCCGATCCGCAGGTGTGGATCGCGGCCTATTCGCAGATCTTCTTCTCGCTGTCGGTCGCCTTTGGCATCATGCTGACCTACTCCTCGTATCTGCGGCGACGGTCCAACCTGGCGCCGACGGCGCTCGTGACCGGGTTTGCGAACTCATCTTTCGAAATTCTCGCGGGTTTCGGAGTGTTTGCCACGCTCGGCTTCCTCGCCTTCCAGCAGGGGGTGGGCGTTAACGAATTGCAGGGCATCACGGGACCGATCTTGTCATTCGTCACGTTCCCCGCGGTGATTTCGATGATGCCGGGCGGCCCGTTCTTCGGCGTGATTTTCTTTGCCTCGCTCGTCATCGCGGGATTCACCTCGCTGATTTCGCTGCTACAGGTGGTCTCGTCTGCACTGCAGGAAAAATTCGGGATGAACCGCCGGCTCGCCGCCCTCATCACGTGTGGCACGACCGGGGTTCTATCGATCGGGCTGTATTCGACCACGAACGGGTTGAACGCGCTGGCTGTCGTCGATAAGTTCATCAACGAACTGGGCATCGTGGCCTCGGCCATTCTCATGACACTGCTCGTGTCCTACGTCGTCAAGAAACTGCCCGAGCTGCGCGCGCACATCAACCACTATTCGACGCTCACGATCGGCCCGTGGTGGTACATCGTGATCGGGGCGCTCGTGCCGATCGTTCTGACCGTCATCTTCGTCGCGACGGCCTACTCCCTCGTGACCGAGGGCTATGACCCGGATTCGTATTCGACGTCGTTTATTTACCAGTTCGGCTGGGGCATGCTCGTGCTCGTCGTGCTGTCGGCGTTTGTCTTCACCGTCGCGCCGTGGAAGACGAACGTTGATGAGTTCGACCCCGTCGACTTCCACGAAGACGGCGCCTCGGCGGGCGTACGTCAATCCCCCGGCGCTACCGCCTCACCCGACCAAAGGAGCAACCAATGACTACCATCGCAATCGTCATGATGGCTGTTGCTATCGCGACAGTATGGGGCGGCCTCGCGGTTTCCGTTGCCTATCTTGTTACGCACCCCGTAGAAGAAGAAGTTGACGGCCGGCAGAACTCAAGCGCTCACTTGGATGTCTAGGGGGTAAAAGTCCACAAGCTTCGCGGATAGTCGAACAACTCATTGCGCTGTTAGCCTTTAGGCAGTATAAATAACCCTCACGTACGCTTGACCGAAATGCTCTTAAGGAGCGCCCCGACAGAAGGATGGGTCTACCGGCCATGAACACCACTCCTCGCACACCCTCCCCGCTCGACCGCCGCACTGTTGTCTCAGGAGCCGCCTGGGCGGTGCCTGCCATCGCGCTCGGAACCAGCGCTCCTGCGTTCGCTACTTCCGAATGTTTAAGCATTCCGACAATCAACAACTGGAGGATGACGGATCAGGACGTCAACGAAAAGCCGTTCCGGATCATTAGGAATAACTCCACGCTGGAAGCGATCATCGACTGGGCGTGGTGGAATGGGAAATCGCGACCGGCCCTTGGCTACGGATGGGCGACCACGCCGCTTCGGGTCGAGCCCGGTCACCGATACACAATCAGGCTCGACCTTGAAACCTGTAAAGGCTATAACTACCCGGGTTCCGGATCCCCTGAATCCTGCGACACGAACAACACCACGCTGGATGTGTCGTGGATCCCCAGCGGCGGCCAGCCAGTCTCTCTTTTCAAAGGCTCGACGCAACCGACCAGTGGGTACGAGCACTTCGAACCGCCGCACAATTGCTCTGGGCCTGTGAACAACCGGCCTCCCAAATGGAGCGGGGTGAAGAACCGAGAGATCACCTTCGATGTGCCGTGCGGGGCGCCGAGCACCGGAACGCTCCGACTGCAATTCACGGCATACCCGCACAAGTTGGTGACCTCTGCAGGCAATCCCCGCAATGCTTCCAAAACGAAGTTCTCTAACCAGAACAACGATGACTGGCGCGTGACCCCAACAGTCGTGTCATGTGAGCGAATCGCCAGCTGCTAGCGGCCGAGGAACTCGCGGATGGCTGGGAGCTCCCGGCGGGCTTGGTCTAGGCCGAGCCGATGCGCAGCCCACAGCTTGTTCAGGTTGCGCTCACCGTTGGTGATGGGCATGGTTTCGGGCGCAAATACGTAGGCTCGACCGGCCTTTTCCAGCTCGAAGATGTGCTCGCGCGCGTCGTTGTAGCGCACGTGCCTATCTGCTAGGGCCTCATAGACGGCGGGATAGCGTCGGTAATGCTGGCGAATATAGCGACTAAAGCGCTGCGGACCTTTGACGTAGGAGCGCGGCTGGGTTAGCACGATGACGAACTTGGAAAACCCGTCGGCCTCCGCCTTATCGATCGCGATGCCGCCGGTGCCCCCGAGGGCGCCGTCGACGTAAACCTCGCCGTCGAGGGTGACGGGCGGCATGAGGATCGGCATCGTTGAGGAAGCTTGGACGCGCGTCATGAGATCGCGGATGTCGCCGATATCGCGCTTGGACCACCATGTTTGTTCGCCGCTGCGAGCGTTGAAGCCGCCGATGCGGAAGTCGGCGGGGTTTGCCATGAACGCGTCGTAATCGAAGGGGAAGGCTTGGCCGGGCAGGCCCGAGACCTGGTAGATGTAATGCGAGTTGAATAGGCCCTGGCCACGCAGGAAGGTGCGCCAGTTGCCAAGGAGCGGGTCGGCGGCGATTTCGACGAAGGCCTGGCGGGCGCGCTCGGGGGATTTGGCGATGTAATTGCACGTCATCGACGAACCCGCCGAGATGCCGGCCACCCAGCGAAAATCGAGCCCGGCCTCGATGAGCACGACGGCCATGGCGGAGGTGTAGGCGCCGCGTATGCCGCCGCCCTCGAAAATGAGGGCGGTGTCGGTAATTGGTTCAGTCATCGGCACTGAGCCTAGTCCGGCGCCCGGGCCCGCCGCACGTCGAACCGCATGGTGTAGCGCGCGGTGCGGGCGGCTGCGGGTGGCTGCGGCGCGGCGGTCCCGCTAGGGCAGTTCGCGACGGCGGAACACCTCGATGGCTGCGTAGGCGATGACGGCGGCACTCAGCAGGCTCGTGGCGATGGGGAGCCACAGCTCGGGGCCGGACACGGATTCCGTGGCAATGCGCCCGGGCAGGGCCAGGATGCCGGCGGGGCTGTAGCGCGCGGCCGGCGGCCAGATGGCAAGGAGTTGCAAGACGAAGAACGCGCCGATGCCGATACCGGCGGCGCCGATCTGGCTGGCGAGCGCGGCCGAGGCGAGCCACGTGACCGCAAGTAGCAACGCGGCGGCGACGCACCAGGCCGCGGTGGCTGCCACGAGGCGCACGGGGTCGCCGTCGTCGAAAAGTAGGGCCGTCATGCCCGCGGCGACGAGGGAGCCGAGCAGGCTCGTCGCGAGCGTGATGGCAAGGCTGACGACCATCGTCGCGGTGACGTAGGCGGCGCGCGAGAAGCCGCGCGTCAGGAGGAATTGCGCGGTACCGCGCGCGACGTTGCCCGCGATCGCGCCGCCAGCGATGACGATGAGCGCGATGAGGACGATCTGGGTAAGGTTCTTCGTCCACTGGGTGGCGGCGTCGGCGGCGGTGGGCTCGGGGATGAGCTCTCTCAGGGCGGGATCGCCGAGGCTGGAGAGGATCGCCGGCAGGTAGTACGCGGTGATGGGGCTTAAGAACGCGAAGATGGCGATGAGGACGACGATGACGACAAGGCGCGCGCCGCGCCGCCACGCGAGCCACTCGGTGGCGATCATGGTGCGCAGGCCGCTCATGGTGGTGGGGGCACTCATGCCGCACCGCCGCGCGTGAGCTCGACGTAGACGTCCTGCAGGCTCGCGCCCACCGCGCCCGCGGAGACAATGTCCGCACCTTGGGCTGCGAGCGCGTCACGGATCGCGCCCTCGCTTTCCGGTCCCGGCAGGCGGAGGCGGACCTCGTATTCGCCGGTGGCGGATCCGCGGGCGAGGACGTCGGCGATGGGGCCTTCGGCGATCATCGCGCCGTTGTGGATCATGCCGACGTGGGTGCACACCCGTTCGACGTCGGCCAGCAGGTGGGAGGAAAACAGCACCGTCGTCTTGCCGCGCAGCGAGGCCAGCAGGGCGAGGACGTCGGCGCGGCCGAGCGGATCAAGGGCCGAGGTCGGCTCGTCGAGGATGAGGAGCTCGGGTGCGGAGATGAGCGCCGTCGCGATGCCGAGCCGCTGGGTCATGCCGCGAGAGAATCCGCCGATGCAGCCGCGCACTCGCGCAAGTCCCGCGGTCGACAGTAGTGCGGGGATGCGCGCGTCAGTCACATCCCGCGGCGTGCCAGAGACATCGCCCGCGAGGCGCAGCGCCTCGGGTGCGGTGAGCCACGGGTAGAGGCCGGGGACGTCGGGCAGATAGGACACGCCGCGCACGGCCGGGGCGGGCAGCGTACCACGCTCGATACCGAGGACGGTGATCGTGCCGCTCGTAGCGGCGGCCAGGGAGAGCGCGATGCGCAGCGTCGTCGTCTTGCCGGCACCGTTGGAACCGATGAAACCGTAGATGGCGCCGCGCGGTACGGACATATTCAGCCCGTCGAGCGCGGTGTGCTCGCCGTAGCGTTTTGTTAGGCCCGTGGCCGACAGGGCGAGATCGCTCATCTCGTATCGTCCTTTTCGGGATAGAGGAGGTCGCTGAGAGTCTCGCCGGCTCGTTGGTCCTCGGGCGGCGCTTCACTGTGCCGCGTGCGTTCGCGGATGACGATGATGAGGAAAATCGTCGGGCCAACAATGCCCACCAGCAGGATGACGAGGAGCCAGGCAAACTTGTTGCCCGGCAGGAGCGCGGCGTCGGTGTGCAGCCAGATGATCGCAGCGGTGACGGCGAGGACCGCCTGCACGATGACGAGTATCGCGAGGAGTTCGAGTGGGATGCCGACGTCGATCATGAGCGCAGCTGGGTATCGAGTTCGCTGAGGGCCGCCTTGACGACGCCGACCGTGACGCCACCGGCGACGACGGGGTAGGCGAGGATCGAGGCGAGGACCGCCAGCGAGGGCTTGTCGGGGCGGGCGGCGGAACGCGCGGCAGCCAGCACGAGGCCCGTTGCCATGGTTTGGGTCCCCGTCGCGAGTGCCGATGCCGCCACGTTGGCGCCCGGGTCGTCCTTACCGCTGAGCTGCGCGAGGCCAGCCGCGCCGACGGACAGGGTGATCGGGGCCGCGAGCGCCGCCGCGGGTGAGGCGAAGGACCGCGGCCGGAATGCGCTATTCCAGCCCGTCGGCAGCTTCCTTGCGCGAACGCCCACGACGCCCGCGGCGACGATGGTGGTCGCGGCTCCCACGAGGGGCGCGAGTGCCAGCGCTCGGCGCACTCGGGCAGGGACGTAAGGGTCGAGGTCGGGTAGCGAGTCATCGGGGCGGATGAGGCCGAGCCTGACCGCGAGCGCACCGAGGTTGAGGTCCCACCCGAGACCGATCGTTCGGCGGACGAACAGCTGGGGGTTTTCTGGATCGAATTGTTTCAGCGCGGTGGGCGTCGTCGTCATGTCACTGTCCTAGGATCGCGGTCATTGCGGTAGAAAGTTCCCGCCAGGCATCGGTCAGGTTCGCCAGCTGGCGCCGACCGCCGGCGGTAAGTTCGTAGTATTTGCGCGGCGGCCCCACCGGGGATTCCTGCCAACGGGTGGCAACGAATCCCGCTCCTCGCAGCCGCGTGAGCAGTGGGTACAGCGTCCCCGAGGAGACTCGCAGGCCGCCGTTGGTCGCGAGGCGCTCCAGGAGTTCGCCGCCGTAGCTCGGGGCGCGCTCGAGTTCGGCAAGAACGGCAAGCTCGAGTACGCCTTTGCGCAGCTGGGAGTCCTTGGCCTTCATCTCGCTACCTCGCTTACCGAGTATCTATGTTTTACATAGTAGCAGGCGCAGGACTAGGACGCGGGAACACCAACGGGGGCGGCCGCCAAATCGTAGCGACCGCCCCCGCGAGCAGGACGTGGTGCTAAGGCCTATTCCGTCATGTCCTCCAACTCGCGCCCGTTCGTCTCCGGCACGAACTTCGCAACGAACAGGAAGGAGATTGCAGCGAACGCGGCGTAGAGCCCGTATGCAAGTCCGAGCGAGTAGGCGGCGAGCGGCGGGAAGGTCTGGGTGACGAGGAAGTTCGCGAACCACTGCGCAAAGCCGGCGACGGCAAGCGCGGCGCCGCGGAAGCGGTTGGGGAACATTTCGCCGAGCATGACCCACATGACCGGGCCCCACGAGACGCCGAAGAAGACGACGAACAGGTTCGCGCACACGAGCGCGATCGGTCCGGCGGCACCCTCGAGCACGGGCCCAGCGTCGGTCACCGGCGCCATCGCAAAAACGACAGCCATCGTGCCAAGGGTCAGCGCCATCCCGATAGAGCCGACGAGCAGCAGCGGCTTTCGCCCGACCTTGTCCACCAGCAGGATCGCGAAAATCGTGACCGTGACGTTAATCGTCGCGGAGATCAGCGAGAAGATAAAGGACTGCGATTCGGAGAACCCAACAGACTGCCACAGCGTGTTGGAGTAGTAAAAGACGACGTTAATGCCGACGAACTGCTGGAAGATCGCGAGCGCAATACCGACCCAGACAATCGGCTTGAGGCCTGCGGCCGCCCCGCGAATATCCTTCAGCGACGGCTTTTCTTCCCGCTCCAGCGATTCCTTGATGCGGTTGAACGAGATTTCCAGGTTCTTCTGGCCGAGGATCAGCGTCAGGACGCGGCGAGCTTCGGGAATCTTGTGCGTGGCGACGAGATAGCGCGGCGACTCGGGAATGAGGTAGGCGCCGACGAAGTACCCGAGTGCCGGAAGGGCTTCGACGAGGAGCATCCAGCGCCAGGCCTCCATGCCAAACCACAGATCTGCGCCGGAGCCGCCTGCCGCATCGGCGAGGAGCTTGTTGACGAGCTGAGACAAGAAGATGCCGACGACGATCGCGAACTGCTGCAGCGACCCGAGCCGGCCGCGAATGTGGGCCGGTGCGATCTCGGCGATATAGGCCGGAGCGATGACCGAGGCGATGCCCATGCCGACGCCACCGATGACGCGGAAGATGATGAGCGTGTAGATCTCGGGCGCGAGGCCGGAACCCAATGCGGAGACGAGGAAGAGGACGGCCGCGATCTTCATGACGGCGATGCGGCCGATGCGATCGGAGATCGAGCCCCCGGCAAAGGCGCCGATAGCCGCGCCGACGAGGGCGGAGGCGACGGCGAAACCGAGCGGACCGGGACCGACATCGAACTGCGAACGGATCGCCTCCGTCGCACCGTTGATGACGGCGGAGTCATAACCGAAGAGGAATCCGGCAAGCGCCGCGACGGACGCAATCAAAATAACGGAGCGACCGGTCTCCGTTGAGGGCGGCTTCTGTGCCGTGCTGTTCATCGTCAAGCCTCTCTGCTCTCTTACTCAGCCCTTCGCGAGCGTTAAACCTATGAAAGCATTAAGAGGCGCTAGCGGTCAAGCCTTGAATGCATTGGGAGATCCATGTCGCGCTCCCGGTTGGTCTAGAACGCCGGTGCATGCTCCAGCGCGAGGCTGACCGCTCCCAGCACATGGCTACGCACCCCAAGGGAAGAGACGCGAAACTCAAGGCTTTGCACTACGCCTCGCACGGCGTAGCGCGAGACCGTGCGACGAATCGGATCGATGATGATCTCGCCCGCCTCGGCGAGCGAGCCCCCGATGACGATGACGCTGGGGTTGACCGTGTTGGCAAGGTTGGCGAGCGCGAGCCCGATGACCTGGCCCGCATCCTCCAGGACTCGAATGCATGCGGCATTTCCGGCGTGCGCGGCGTGAATGACCTCGTCGATCGTGACGTCCTCGCCCATAACCGGGCGTAGCAGCGCGAGGATCGCCGGGACGGAGGCGAGAGTTTCAAGGCAGCCGCGGTTGCCGCAGCGACACACAGCCCCGTCTTCGTCGATCGTCGTATGGCCAACTTCGCCTGCCGAGCCGTCAGCCCCGCGATAGAGGCTGCCCGAAAGGACGAGGCCGGCGCCGATGCCGCCAGAGAGTTTGAGGTAGGCGAGGTCATCGACGCCCTGGGCGGCTCCCCAGATTTGCTCGCCAATCGCACCAAGGTTTGCGTCATTATCGACAAAGACGGGCACCCCGAGAGCTGCTTCGGCGCGTTCCTTGACGTCGATGTCCGCCCAGCCGGGCATGACGTCGCGCGAAGTGATGCGCCGGCCGTCGAGGTCGATGGGGGCGGGCAGCGCGAGGCCAGCGACGAGGATGTCCTCGCGGTTGATCGCCGCCTCCGCGCACACCTCATCGAGGAGGGTCTGCAGCGTGGCGAGGTCCTCGTCCCAGCGGTGGCCGTGTTGAAGCTCGATGCGACGCTCGGCGACGATGTCGTGGGCGAGGCTCGACAGGGCGATCGTGAGGTGGCGGTGGCCGACCTCGATGCCGAGGGCGAGCCCTGCTGGCGGAATGAGGCCGATGAGCTGGCCGTGCGGACCGCCGCGGTTCTCCTTGCGCTCAATGAGCTGCTGGTCAGCAAGCTCGCCAACAATGTTCGAGACGGTCGAGGCGGCAAGGCCCGTCGAGCGCGCAATCTCGGCCTGGGTGAGTTCGCCGCGGCGGGACAGCTCGTCGATGATGCGCCGTTGATTCGCGGTGCGCAGCGCGCGTTGCGAGCCGCCGGTCACCGCAGTCGTTCGTGCCATGAACTCATTTCACCACAGAAGCGTTCGACCTGGAAGGCTAGAGTTCGCAAACCTCACTATCCACAGACCGAGAGCCCATCGCCGTGCGAGCGCTTACCCTCGGGTTATGGCTGACAGCACTGCGGACCTCATCATCGGCGAGGACGGGCTCGCGCGCCCGGCTTGGGCGGCGGGCGATCCTCTCCTGCGTGAGTACTACGACACCGAGTGGGGCATGCCCGTGACCGACGAGTCCGGTGTCTTCGAACGGCTCAGCCTCGAAGCGTTTCAGTCGGGGCTGTCCTGGCGGCTCATTCTTGCGCGCCGGGAGGCCTTCCGCGAACTTTTTGCGGGCTTCGATCCGCAGGCCGTTGCAATGTTCAACGAGGACGATGTCGAACGGCTCGTGGCCGATGCCCGCATCATCCGAAACCGCCGCAAGATCGAAGCGACGCTCGCCAATGCGCGCGCGACGCTGGAGCTTCGAGCAACCGGCAGTCTGTCGGATCTCGTATGGAGCTACCGGCCGGCACGCACTCCTGCTCCGCGCAGCGCAGCCGAGGTGCCAAGTTCGTCACCCGAGTCCGTAGCGCTAGCAAAGGAGTTGAAGCGGCACGGATTTCGGTTCGTCGGCCCGACGACGATCTTCGCGCTGATGGAAGCCATCGGTATCGTCGATACCCATCTAGTTGGCTCGCACCGGCGGGGCGCCTCCGAGCTGTGGAATCCCGACGGCACCCAGCGCCTCAAGCCGGCTGCGGAGGGAGCGTAGACTCGCACCCATGAACTGCGCGCGACGATGTGGCCCACTCATCCTCGCGGTGGCGGTCCTGCTCGGCGCGTGCAGCTCCTCGGAGCCACCGGAGCCTATCGTTCGTGGTCCACTGCCGGGCGCCGATGCCGATCGCGAGGCACTCGACCGCGTCCGCAGCGACAATTACCGTCAAGCCTCCCCTGATGCAGCCGAATCTGCCCCCGCGACGAACGCGCCAAAGCCGATCACCGACCTCACGAGCGAGGAGCGTCGAGCATTCTTACTGCTCGAGGCCAAGGGCGAACCGCAGGAGCCAAGCTGCACGCCAAAGGACGTCATCTTCCGCTACCAGTTCAACGATGCGGCCGCGGGCCACCGCTACGCCCTCATCGAGGTCGAGAACATCAGCGCCCAGGATTGCGGTCTAGGTTTCTTTCCCGGAATGGGCGTGGCCTCCACCGACGGCGAGCCCATGTCACCGCGACTCGAGGTGAGCGATCTCGACATCAGCAATGAGCCCGTCACCCCGCGCGCGATCGTCCTATCTCCCGGTGGTAAGGCATTTACCGAGATCGAGTGGACAGGCGAGCTGGCAGGAAATTGGCAGCCGCACCTAGGCGCGTTCGCGATCCAACTCGCCCCGGGAGGCGACGTCGCAATGTACGAGCCGCCCGAGCCGATCATTGACCTCGGCAACGGCACAACCCTGCGGTTCACGGCCTGGCAACAGTAGGTGGAAACGCCATCGCTCTAGCTCGCGGATATCGGTGTGCCCGGAATGCGGTAGACGTCGCCAAGCGGGGCGACCTCCTAATTCCGGATCACTACTAGAAGTCCGAAGCATCGACTGAAGCCAGTTGGGCTTAGCATCAGAAAACGACATCGATCATCGTGAGCACCCCAGATACCAGATACACATGCCTCGCCGATTCTTAATGATTCCCCCGCTCCTACTCTGTCGACACACGGGAGTCGGCGCCCTTATGATCACTCCGCGGGCCTAGACCTGAACTCTCAGGAAGCCAAGACAGTAAACACTCTACCGGCTGACTATTCACCCTGAGATCATGACCAGCCCGCCTATATCCCCCAACTCACATAGATGTCGGACAAACAACCTACATCATCGACTTCCGCTTTGCGGGTAATATCGTTTCGACCAGGGGAAACTTCAAGCTAGCTTGGGCCAGAATGTCCAGCACAAAGGCAGGAGATCAGTCAAAGAAGTTCATGCTTAACACAGGCACTACGGTGATTGATGTTATTGGACTGCGTGCTTGTTATAACATTTACCGAGAACTTTCCTGACAGCTTATGAGTATTTTATGCTGAAATATTTAGATAACCCTATTGTTGCCACGATTGTTTCCGCGGTTGCCGCTCTATTTGCGTTCGCTGTTGTCTATTTAGAGATGCCGCCAAGACTCGCTCGAAAAACGGGTACCACTACACCCTTACGTGAGCGCTTAACACAACTGAGTCGAACTGGAAAGGTCCTGTTCCTAGTTGGCATTCTGATGACAATCTCTGCGATAGCGTCGCTTCTGGAAGTCGCCACCTGAATGTAGTCTGCTCGGCGTTTGGGCTCCTCATTGAGCTGCTTCGCTCGGCTAAGCATGGAGACCGAGCCGCAAGAGCCGATTATCTATCTCGGCGGCAGCACAACCCTGCGCATTGTCGGCTTTTCGCAATTTATGGTGGTGGTTGGGGTCTGAATTTGCCGGTTTCCAAGAGTGTATTAGCGGTGTTATGTCGACTTCGGGAGATAGGAGTCTAGCCGGTTCTTCCGGACAGTTTCGGTTCGTTAAATCATGCTGCTTCCGGGCTGGCGTTGGGGAGGGTTTCGGACTCGTGGGTGATCTCATGCCGAGGCCGGAGTGGCGTCGGCGGGGGTTGCGCCAGGCTTGAATCCACTCGGCCATGTCGATGGCTTCGATCACGAGCTCAGTGCGGATGTGATCGGCGATCGACCAGCCCACGATCCGCCTGCTCCACGCGTCCATCACTGCACAGCAGTAGACCCAGCTGTCGCTGGCGCGGTGTTGAGTGTAGGGTCGTCCAGCAGCGCTCTGCCAGTCTTTGGACTGGTGGGTTTCTGCTGGCTGCCCTCCGAACCGGACGTGCCCATTCCTAAGCATTCGGCTCTCCATGTGGTCACGTCCATGCGCTCGTCCAGGGTGTGGGGATACGTGTTCCGCGATACCGGTAGCGGGTCACGGTGACCTGCTGGCATCGGAAGAACTCGACTCCGTGGTCGCGGATCTGCCAGGCTGGCAGGTTGCGACGCACCAGGGTGCGCATCCTCAGTTTCGGGTGTCGCTGCTTCAGCCAGCCCACGATTCGCCAGAAGGCCAAGTGATCGATGTAGCTGCTGAAGAGGTGTTTCACGACACCGTGCTAGAAGTATGCGCACCACCAGGGCAGCACCGGGTTGAGTCGGCGCAGCAGGTCAGCGAGTGTTCGATGGGCTGCCCGATGGGTCAGTGTCCGCACCTTGTCCTTGATGGAAGCTATCGACTTTCGCGACGGATAGGTGTATACACGGCTGTTTTCCCGCCATGACCTCTGATCCGGCGGCGCTAGATACGCTACCCGAGGAAATCAAGCCCGGTGTCTACGTGCGTGACCATCGTCTTCTCCACCGACAGGCGCAGTCCCATCGGCGCGAGCAATGTAGCGACTTCGTCCCAAAGCGCCTCGGCATCGCCGCGGGTCCCGCGGACGAGAACGACAAAGTCATCCGCATAACGGACCAGCTTCATCGTCGCGCCCCCGGCGCGTCGATGCTTCGTGCGCGACCATTACGGTCCGAGCGCGTCCCACTTGCGTTGGAAGTGCTCGTCCACCATGGACAGGGTGATGGTCGCCAGCAGCGACGAATGGATCCCGCCTTGCGGGATGGCTTGGCAGCAGGCATCACATACTCGTTCCTGGAACGCCACCGCCACACCGCACGTGTCCGGAAAACCGGGTCAGGCTCCCTTTGTTGAGTGGCGTCGTGGGGAGCCAGCCCTAGCGCGGGTAGGATTCTTAGTTGGTCAACATAACCGGGTGGGGGTTTAGCGGTTCTTGAGCAACGCAATGAGAGAGTCCGAGGTTTGGTAGCGGGCGGGTCGTCGCTCGTCGACGGCGGAAACGCGCTCTAGCGTCCGCCGTTTTAGTTCGAAGTCGGCGTGCAGCTAGATCCGAGTGGTCTGGATGTTCGCGAGTCCAAACCGGAGCGCGATGCTCGAGGTCTCGATCCCAGCTTGCAGCAGGCTCATCCGGCAGGTGTGCCGCGGCGTTTATGGGTGACGTTCTTCCCGGCCAGCGAAAAACACGGGTCGGCCGCGGCACGGCTACATCCTCAACCGCCAAGAGCCCATTCACGGCCTGGCAACAGTAGGGTGGAAGCACGCTACGGAAGGACCCGTGATGGCTCGCGCACTGCTCGTTGTTGATGTTCAGCCGACCTTTTGCGAGGACGGCGCCCTGGGCGTTGCAGGCGGCAATGCCGTCGCCCAACGAATCGCCGACTTCGTCGCATCTCATCGCGACGACTACGCCCTGATCGCTACCTCGCAGGACTGGCACATCGACCCGGGCGAGCATTTCTCTGACAATCCGGACTTCGTTGACACCTGGCCACCGCACGGCGTGGCCGGAACCGCCGAGGCCGAACTGCACCCCGCGCTCGCGGACTTAAACGCCGACATCGCCGTCAAAAAGGGTCAATACTCCGCGGCGTACTCGGCATTTGAAGGTGTCACCGAGGACGGCACGAGCCTCGCGGAGGTCTTGAAGGACGCGGGAATTGAGGCCGTCGATGTCGTCGGCATCGCCGAGTCTCACTGCGTGTGCGCCTCAGCGCTCGACGCCCGCAAGGAGGGCTGGCCGGTGCGCTGCTTTAGCAACCTTACCGTCCCAGTCTCCGAGGAGCTGGGCGCGGCCGCGCGACAGACCATGGCCGATGCTGGCGTCGAGCTCGCGGACTCCTCAGACCTGGGCATGGCGGGACACGCCTAAATGATTTCGCTTGATCGGGCACGTGACCTTCGCGCTGCGGGCATCCCGTGGACGCCGCGTAGCGGAGATCAATTCATGATTCCGGACCGCGATCTCGATAACGAGGTTTTCGTTATCTCGGAGATGACGATCGACGCTGAGAATCTTCCGACGGGCCAGATCGTGAAGTTCAACGGCACGACCGAGTGGGCGCTCGACTCGATCTCGACCGATGACGTCCTGTGGTTGCCGCGAGAAGACCAACTACGCGAATTCCTCGGCGAGAATTTCACTCGACTAGAAGCCGCCGCCGGTGGGTTCGTCGTGGAGTTACGCGACGGCTCACGGCACGCAGATGCAAGCGCTGCCTCCGCCTATGCGCGAGCAGTGTTATCGCAGCTGCGCTAGCTTGCTCCTACTCTTCGAAGAAGTCCTCATCGATTTCCGGGATCCTGATGACCTGGCGGCTTTGCACACCGACACCGTATTGCAGCATCAGCTTCGTCAGCAGCTGGCCGTCGACGAGGACAATCTTGCCGTGGATTTCTCGCTCTGCAAAGGTTCGTGCGTCTGACGTGAAAGACGACGTGGTGATGAAGACGCCGCGATCCACGCCGCGTCCGGTGATGGCACCAAGGAATCCCTGAACGTCTGGGCGTCCGACCGAATTGGTATCGGCGTAGCGCTTCGCCTGGATGTAGACGTTCTGGACGCCCAGTGGGTCCTGGGGAATGATTCCGTCAATGCCTCCATCACCGGAGCGCCCGGTATGAACCATGCGGCGTTCTTTTCCGCCATAACCCATGGCTGTCAGGAGATCGAGAACGGCCTTTTCAAAGAACTCGGGTGTCGAGTCCTGCAGCCGGGCAAGTAATTCCGTCGCTACGACGTCATTGATCTTTTCAACATTGTCCTGAATAGTCTCCATTGGATCCTGGTCGTCAGAAACACTCGCGGAACTATCACGGACTTCGTCTCGCGATGCACGACGTTCTTCGAGTTTCGCCTGGTACGCGTCCCACATGGGTAAGCCGACAAGATCCGCTTCACGGAAGGGCCTGTCACCCCACTTGGCAGCGAGCTGACGACCCACCTCGGTGATTCGATAGAGCCCTCGAGCCGGACGTTCCACTGCCCCCGCAGTTGCGAGCGATGTGATGGCCCAACCGATCCGGTTCAAGCTTCTCGACTGCCCGCTGGGAAGTCGCTCGGCCCGTTTTTCGGGTGTTAGACCTGCGTAATTGCTGACCAAGGAATTGAGTTCCTGGCGTACCCGCGTCTCACCATCGAGGAGAACTTGGAGCACCATCGGTCGGAAATCATCGGAGGTGGGCATGTCGGAAGGGTGTGAAGCCATGTCGCTATTATCGCCGCTCCCTACAAAAGCGAAGCGTGTCGAAGTCCAGTATCGAAAATGCGTTACATCGAAATTGATGCTAGTTCGGTTTCGGTTGTCGTCGATAGTGTGGACTCACAGCCAGGAGAGGGGAGCCGGCCGTGGCTTTGACGTTTGATATCGAGGAGCGCCGGGTGTTCTTTCGCGACGTGAAACCCTATGAGGTTCCGCAAAGGCTGGAGGATTTGAAGGGCCCAGCCAACGGTGTTTCGGTTTCCCGAGCTCCGCACGTAGGTCAGCGGTTTGCCCGGGCAAGGACGGCGGAAAGGCGCTGCCGGCCCTCGCGCTCGAAGGCCTCGTCGCCGACCTTGTATGCCCAGGCAGCGGTGGCGATTGCTTCGCGCAGCTCGGCCATAAGCCACTGCGGGCTCGATTCGATCCCCTCGGCCAGGCCGTAGCCGCGATAAAACGCCGCGCGCGTGGCGGGGTACGTGCGCCATTGGCGGCCAGCGATGCGCAGAAAATCTAGGACGGCGGGCCGGTGGCCGAAGCGTCCGAAGTCGATGAGTGCGACGCGGCCGTCGTGCACGATCCAATTGCGGGGTGAGAAGTCGCCGTGGCTGGGGACGACGATGACGGGCTCCGGACGGTGGGCGCGCAGGATCTCGCCTGCTCGATCGGCCTGCGCGGGCGGGATGCGGTGGGGGCGGTTCAGCCACTGCAGCGCCTTTTTCCTCATGTGACGCTCGATCGACTCATCGAGGCTTTCGCTCGCTGAATGCAGCGCTCGTAGCAGCTCGCCGGCCTGCTCGCTGATGCCCGGCTCCGCCTCGCTGACCGTCCCCTCAACGAGTGAGCCGGGCAGGAATTCGGCGCACAGAATTCTGGCCTCGCGGTCGGCGGCGATCAGCTGGGGCGCGGCGCTACGAGCGATCAGGGCCTGCAGGGCGTCGTCGTCGTGGGCGGAGATTTCGCGGCCGATGTGGTGGTTGTCCGCGCCGCCGGCTTTGATGATGACCTCGTCGTTTCCGCTCACGCAGTGCAGGACGCAGGAATCCACGAGGTGCCACGACAGATCGGCGATGAGGCGCGCGCCCGGCAGCGCCGTCGCGATGAAGTCGCGCTGCGAGTCCGTGAGGTGGGGGTAATCGATGGCGGCGCGCACGGTTCTTATTGTGACAGGCCAAAGCCCGCCGCCACGGCTGGTGGGGCGGGCTTTGTTCGGGCGAGGAAGCTGGGCGTTAGTTCGTCGCGACGGCGGCGGCGAGTTGGTTGAGGGACTCTTCCAGCGTGGATTCGTCGAAGGCGGGGAAGATCGAGATGAGGTCCTTGTCCGTCACCTTGGACCAGTCGTAGGTGAGGGTCACGTTGGTGGAATCCGAACCGTCGGCTTCCAGCGTGTAGAGCCACTCCCAGCCGGCAGGCTCGTCCTTGTTCTCCTCCTGGGCGGGCTGCCAGCCGACCATCTTGTTCTCGTCATAGGCGGTGACGTGGTTGTACATCTGGTAGTCGCCGCCCATGGCTTCGGCGTGCATGTTCATGACGAAGACGTCGCCAACCTCCTGGATGCGCTGGGACTTCTCGTCGGAGACGACCGTGCCGGAGCCGTCGAATTCGCTGTGGCGGGCCGGCAGTGTCAGCAGGTCGAAGATGTCCTTGGCGGGAGCGTCGATGATCCGGGAAACGATGATCTGCTTGTCATTGGTAGTCATGCCTTTACTCTGCCCGAGGGCAGGGATTGACGCACGTTAAAAGGGGAAGCGAGGTCACAGCCGCGAACGGTTGATCGGCGGGTGGGCGCACCACTACTGTAGTGTGACGTCGATCAGTTAGGTAAGCCTAACCACAGTTTCCCAGTTCTTAAGGTTTCTCATGACTCCACGTCCTCGCTCCGTCGCCCTCGTTGCGGTCCTTGCGAG
This sequence comes from Bowdeniella massiliensis, assembly GCF_023634005.1. Classification (NCBI taxonomy): domain Bacteria; kingdom Bacillati; phylum Actinomycetota; class Actinomycetes; order Actinomycetales; family Actinomycetaceae; genus Bowdeniella; species Bowdeniella massiliensis. Next base: position 162,020 of record NZ_JALIQR010000004.1, on the reverse strand, counting down.
CGCACTGCTCACCACCTCGGCCTGCAGCTCCACCCCGTCGCCCTCGGATACCCCCGCCTCCTCGCAAAGCTCCACCGCGAGCGCCGTCGACCACATCTACGGCACGACCGAGTTCACGACTCCCCCGACTCGCGTCGCCACGATCTCGTGGGTCAATGCCGATGCCCTCCTCGCGCTCGACGTCGTTCCCGTCGGGATGGATAGCGATATTTGGGGCAATAACGCCCAGAACTCCACCGATTGGAAGGATGCGAAGCTCGCGGAGCTGGGTGCGGCGATCGGTTCTACGGGCGCGCCCGTTCAGTTCGATGTGTCCGACGGGATCGACTACGCCGGGATCGCGAAGGCGAAACCGGACGCGATTTTTGCCGCATACTCCGGGCTCAGCAAGGAGGAGTACGACAAGCTGTCGAAGATCGCGCCGACCGTCGGACCGCTCGCGGCGAACTACACCGCACCCTGGCAGGACGTCACGCGGGCCGCGGGCGAGATGCTCGGCAAGGCCGACGCGGCAGCGGCCGTCGTCAAGGACGTCGAAGCGCAGATTGCGCAGCAGACCGAGAAGTTCCCCGAGCTGAAAGGCGCGACGTTCATCGCCGGCAACCTCGAGCCGGCCAAGGGTGGGATCAACGTCTACACCTCGGGCGATACCCGGCCGCGGTTCCTCACGGCGCTCGGGATGGTGGAGGCGCCCATCGTCAAGCAGCTCGCCACCGGCACCGGCTTCTATACGAACGTCTCGCCCGAGCGCGCCGACGAACTCGACTCGGACGTCTTCTTCTCCTGGGGGCCGGGCGGGCAAAACGCCGATGAGGTCGTCGCGGCCAACCCGCTGTTCGGCCGGATTCCGGCCTACGGCAAGGGCGGCCTCGTGCTGCTGACCAACGACGCCGATGTGCTGGCGATCTCCGCGTCCTCGCCGCTGTCACTGCCGTGGGCGATCGATACCGTCGTGCCCGCGATCGCTGCCGGAGCCAAGGCCGCCGTTGGCCGGTAGCGTCCCGGCGCCGAGCGCGCCGCGGAACCTCCTCACCCTCGGCGCGCTCGTGTTCGTCCTCGCGGCGGCCGTCCTCGCCTCCCTCATGTGGGGCGCGAAGGCCGTCAGCGTGGCCGACGTCGTGGCCGCACTCGCGGGCACGGGCGGCCAGGAGCTCGCCGCCGACATCGTTGCCTCGCGCGTCTCGCGGACGATCGCGGGCGTCGCGATCGGCGCGGCGCTCGCGCTGGCGGGGGCGGGCCTGCAGGGCCTGACGCGCAATCCGCTGGGCGATGCCGGGATCCTCGGGATCAACGCCGGCGCCGCGTTCGCCGTCGTCCTTATTACCTCGCTCCTTGGCGCGCGTGGGATCGCAGCGGCCTCGAGCGCGGCATTCGTCGGCGCCGCCGCGGCCATGGCACTCGTCTACGTTCTCGCCTCGGTGGGCAGCCAGGGGCCGACGCCCCTGAAGCTCGCGCTCGCGGGCGCGATCCTCGCCGCGGCGCTGTCCTCCGCAACGATGGCGCTCCTCATGGTGTCCGACACCGCGCTCGACGACTTCCGATTCTGGCAGGTCGGCACGCTCGCGGCTCGCTCCACCTCCGAGGTGCTAACCGCCCTGGCGCTCATCGTGCCGGGCGCGCTGCTGCTCGCCTCGACGGCCCGCGCCGCCAATGCCGTGGCCCTCGGCGATGACATGGCTCGCGCACTCGGCTTTCGACTGGGCGTGACGCGCGCGATCGGCGGCCTCGCCGTCGTTCTCCTTGCGGGAACGGCCACCGCGCTCGCGGGGCCGATTGCGTTCGTCGGGCTCATGGTGCCCCACGCCATGCGCACGCTCGTCGGCTCCGACTACCGTTGGCTGCTGCCTGCGAGCGCCCTTGGCGGACCAATTCTGCTGCTCGCCGCCGACACGCTGGGCCGCGTCATCGCACCGCCGAGCGAAGTGCAGGTCGGCATCATGTGCGCGCTGCTCGGGGCGCCGCTGCTCATCGTTCTCGTCCGTCGCGGCATCAAAGGAACTGCGCTATGACCCGCCGCCTCACCACGAGCCTGCTCCTAGTTGCGCTCGGCATCCTTGCCGCGCTCTCGACGATCGTGTGGGGCCGCGATCCGCTTGCGGCCGGCGACGTCATCGCGGTGCTGCGCGGCCAGGACGTGCCGGGCGTGAGTTTCCTGCTGCTGGAAGACCGCCTGCCGCGCATCGTCATCGGCGCGCTCGCGGGCGCGGGCCTCGGCGCCTCGGGGTCGCTGTTCCAGCGCTGGCTGAAAAACCCGCTCGCGAGCCCGGACGTGATCGGCGTCGGCTATGGGGCGGCCGCGGCCGCCGTCGCCTACCTCGTCATCGCCGGAACCGCCGACGGCCTTATGCCGCTCGCCGCGCTAGCCGGCGGGCTCGCCGTCGCCGCCGTCATCTACCTGCTGGCCGGTTCGGGCGCGAGCGCGGGGGCCAAGCTCATCGTGTCGGGCGTCGCGATCGGCGCGATGCTGCAAGCGCTCATCCACTACCTCCTCACCCGCGCCGCGATCCGCACGGCCTCCGACGCGCTGCACTGGCTGACCGGCTCCCTCGCAACGAGCACATGGCCGCGCGCCGCACTCCTTGCCGCGGGCCTCGGCGTCATCGGAGTGACGTTGCTGCCGGTCGTGAGGCGCCAACTCACCATCCTCGAGCTCGGCGACGCCGCGGCCGCGGCCCTCGGGCTGAACGTCTCTCGCGCGCGGGCGCTGCTCGTCTTCGTCGCGGTAGCGCTCAGCGCTATCCCGATCGCCGTCACCGGCCCGATCGCCTTCGTCGCCTTCCTTGCGGGACCGATCTCCGCGGCCCTGACCGGCCGAGGCATCCGCATCGGCGCCGCCGCCCTGACCGGCGCGTGCCTCGTCCTTGTCGCAAACGCCCTGGCGATGAACCTGCTGCCGCACACCTCGCTGCCGGTTGGCGTCGTCACGGGCGCGCTCGGCGCCCCCGCGCTCATCCTTGTCCTCCTTCGCCACCACTCCCCCGGGAAGTAACGCATGCCGAACCTCGCCGCCGAGCATCTCACGCTCGCCTATGACGCCCACCCCGTCGTCTCCGATCTCACGCTCACTATCCCCGACGGCCGCATCAGCGTCATCGTCGGCGGCAACGGCTGCGGTAAATCAACGCTGCTGCGCGCCCTTGCCCGCCTGCTGCGCCCGCGCAGCGGAGCCGTGTTGCTCGACGGCGCCGACATCCGCTCCCGCCCCACCCTTGCCCTCGCCCGCGAGCTCGGACTGCTGCCGCAGTCCCCCACGGCCCCGGCCGGCATCACCGTCGCCGAGCTCGTGCGGCGTGGCCGCTATCCGCACCAGGGCCTGTTCAAGCGCTTCTCCCCCTCCGACGCGGCTGCCGTCGCCGAGGCGATGGAACTCACCCAGATCACCGCGCTCGCCGATCGCCCCGTCGACGAACTGTCCGGCGGCCAGCGGCAGCGCGCCTGGATCGCGCTCGCCCTCGCGCAGCAAACCGACATCCTGCTGCTCGACGAACCCACGACCTTCCTCGACATCGCCCACCAGCTCGAGGTCCTGGACGTCATCACCGATCTCAACGCCCGCCGCGCGACGACCATCGTCATCGTCCTGCACGATCTCAACCTCGCCGCACGCTACGCCGATCACATCGTCGCCCTGCGCGGCGGCGAGATCTACGCCGCCGGCTCGCCCACCGACGTCATCACGCCCGCCATGGTGCGCGACGTCTTCGCCCTGCCCGCCCACGTCATGACCGACCCGGTCTCCGCCACCCCACTCGTCCTTCCCATCGGCCGCCACCACACACTAGGAGCTACCTCATGACCGACTTCACCGACGCGCTCTGCGATCACCTCGTCTTTGCCACGACGGTCACGCGCGTGACCGATCTCAGCCCCTCGCTGCGGCGCGTCACCGTCACGGGCGCGGACCTTGCGCACTTCGGCACGGGCGGGCCGAGCCTCGATCTACGCATCAAGCTGGCCCTGCCGGCCACCCCCGGTGGCCCACTGTCGCCCGAGCTGCTCGCGCTGCGGCCCGGCATGCCCGCGCCCGCCGACCATACCGGCTGGTACCGACGCTGGCTTGCCTCCGATCCTGCCGTACGCGGCTACCTGCGCACCTACACCGTGCGCGAATTCCGGCCCGATGCAGCCGGGCACCCCGAGCTCGACATCGACATCGTGCTGCACGGCGGTGACAGCTCCGGGCCCGGCGCCAGCTTCGGGGAGCACGCCCAGGTGGGCGACACTCTCGCGATCTTCGGCCCCAACCGCCGCCTCGCGACGCCCGCCTACCGCGGCATCGAATTCCGCCCCGGCAGCGCGAACGAGCTCCTGCTCATCGGCGACGAGACGGCCCTGCCCGCCATCGCCGCAATCCTCGAGAGCCTGCCCGCACCCGTGCGCGGCACCGCGCTCATCGAGGTCGGCGAGCAACGCGATCGCCTCCCCCTCACCACACCCTCGAGCGTGGACGTCACGTGGCTCGTGCGCGGATCCGAGTTCGCGCGCGGCGAGCTGCTCGATCGCGCGATCCGCGGCCTAGACCTCGCGCGCTTCGCCGCCCCCGGCGAGCATGCCGAGCCCGAGGACGTGAACGTCGATGACGTCATTTTGTGGGAGACGGACACCAGCGAGCAGGACGCGTTTTATGCCTGGATCGCCGGCGAAGCCGGCTGCGTCAAGCAGCTGCGCCGTTACCTTGTCCGCGAGGTCGGGATCGATCGCCGCCAGATCGCGTTCATGGGGTATTGGCGCCTCGGCAAAGCCGAAAGCTGAGTGGCTCGGGGTTCTACCTGCCGCTGCACTTCTCCGTCCAAGCCACGACGACAAACACCGCCGACATGATCCGCCTGATCCTGCGTGACAAGGCCGTCCACGGCTGGAACTCAAGGACTTCACCGCGAGCCTGCTCGGTGAACTCTACGAACTCGAACTGCAGTACTCCGGCGAGTTCTACGAGCCGCTCGGCCTCATGGATGACGTTGCAATCTTCGTCCGCTGCAACGCGAACAAAGCCCTCATGAACCTCGGCTACCCCGCCCGCTTTACCGCCGCCGAAACGGAGGTCAACCCCAAAATCCTGTCCGCCCTCGCCCCCGCGACGACGACTGGATGTTCTAGGCGAAAACAATACGATTTCGTAGGGTCCCGATGCGTTCTACTGTAGTTGTGATCAGCTGACCATCCTGAAGATACGTCTTGGGGTCCATTCCATGTCCAACCCCTCCAGGTGTGCCGGTCGCAATAAGATCACCAGGACGCAACGTCACGATTGTCGAAAGATACTCGACAAGCGTCACCGGGTCGAAGACAAGGTCGTTCGTATTTGCAGCCTGGCGTTCGTCACCGTCAACCTCGCAGGAGATCTCGAGGTTCAAATCCTCAAGTTCATCGGCCGTGACCATCACAGGCCCCAGAGGAGTTGTCCTTTCCCAGCACTTTCCTTGGAGCCATTCGTTTGTACGGTTCTGCCAATCCCGCATTGAAATGTCGTTCATGACGGTATAGCCAGCTATCGCGCTGGCCGCAGCAGCACCAGTGACATTGCGAATGGTCTCTCCGATCACGATGACCAGTTCCGCTTCCCAATCCAATGCCGCTTGCGCGGAAGCCGGAATCACAATGTCATCGTCTGGCCCCGTCAACGTGTCTGCGAACTTGGCAAATACCGTTGGGTACTCAGGACGCGGACGCCCCATCTCTTCGATGTGGTGGGCATAGTTGAGCCCGACGCAAAGGATCTTGCCAGGGTCAGGGACGACAGGAAGGAGCGTCACGTCCGCGGCAGCTACGAGCTCTGCCGTGCTCAAATCTAGTTCGCTCAAGTCCTCGCCTGAGCGCAACAGCTGACCCACGCTGTCGAACGGAAGTAACTCATACCTTTCGTCTTCGAGACGTGCCGCCCGACTTTGGTCCCCAACTTTCACCGTTGCGAGCTTCATTTTGCTCCTCCAATCAGTTCCGCGTTCAAAACTATGGTCGAACCCTTGCGGTTTAGATATGTGATCACATATTATCTCGGATAATACACGAACTACGTTCAAAGGAGACACCATGTCCTACAACCCTGACGGTCCGATCGACGGCGAGCGGAAGGTCTCGGAGTCCGACCTCGAATGGGAAGAGAAGTCCCTGAAAGGCTGCTTCGAAAAGACCTTCTTCCGTCACGAAGAAACCGGCGCCACAATCGCGCTGATCAAATTTGAAAAGGGCGCAGGCATCCCAATCTTGCACGAGCATGCCTCGAACCAGTTCATGTACATGCTGTCGGGAAAGTACGAGTATCCCGAATCCGGAATCGTCCTAGAACCTGGTGATTTCTATGGAAACCAGGTAGGGCACCTGCACGGACCGACTGTAGCCCTTGAGGAGACCATCTTCCTCGAAATCTACGACGGGCCTCACTACCCGTCACGCCCCGAGTTCTACGACAACGATGAGGACGCCCGATGACCATGTCCATTTCGGAGATCAAGTCTCCTAAGCTCGCGACGCCGCTCGGCATCTACTCGAACGGCATCAAGGTGACCAATCCCGGCAGCATCATTTTTCTTCCAGGCTTCACTTCTCGGGATAGCGACGGAAACGTCGTCGGTGAAGGTGATATCAAGACCCAAACCAGGCGCGTGCTTGAGAATATGCAGGTTGCGCTGGAGGAAGCGGGCGCGACTATGGCTGACGTAGTGCGAATGACGATCTACATCCGCGACATGGACCAATTCAGCGATATTCACGAAGTTCGCGCTGAGTTCTTCACCGAGCCTTACCCTGCGTGCGCGATGCTCGAAGTCTCGAGGATGGTGAGCCCTGAAACGCTCATCGAGATTGAGTCGATCGCAGTCCTTCCACATGGAGACAATGTGCCCTCCGAACTCGAAAGGAGCCAATAATGACAGCTCCGACGACCACGGCCAATCAAGGCACACTACTTCGCGTAGCAGATGCAGCTAATGCGATTGTTCAGAGGTTTCTGCCAGACCCATATGTCATCGGCGCCTTGCTTGTTGGTGGAGTCTTCTTATGGGGAGTGCTAGCTACCCCCACGACTCCGACCCAAATGCTGGAACTTTTCGGCGACGGAGTATGGAGCCTCGTCGGCTTCTCTATGCAACTCTCGGTCGTAATCGTCACGTCCCAAGCTCTCGCGAACACACCGCCGGTCGCCCGAGTTCTGGAGCGACTCGCTTCCTTGCCGAAGAGTGGAGCACAGGCGGCGCTTTTCGTTGGTCTCTTCACCTCCGCCATCTCTTTTCTCAATTGGGGAGTAGGCTTCGTCGCCGGTGTGATTTTGGCGAAGGAAATCAGTCGGCGAATTAAAGGAGCTCACTTCCCGCTTCTCGCTGCAGCGGCGTATGCCGGATACACCGTATGGGCGGGCGGAATCTCATCGTCCATCCCCCTTACAGTGAACACTCCAGGCCACCCTCTCGAAGAGTCCACGGGACTCATTCCGCTCACATCGACAGTCCTCACCCCTGTAAGCCTGATCCTGTTTGGCGCACTCGCACTGACCTACGCCCTCATTTCGAGGTTCATGGCACCAAAGCATGACGAAGCAGTCGGACTCCCCGAAGAGCCAGAAGAAGCTGAAAACGTTGACGCCGTTACAGCGGAACCGCGCACCTTTGCCACTATTCTCGAACGGAGTCGGATCCTGTCGATCGGGCTCGCCCTAATTGGACTCACCTGGTTCGCAGTTTCTGTTGCTCGAGGTGGGCTAAATGCGCTGAATCTCAACCTCATTAACCTCCTCATCCTTTCTCTGGGGCTGATGATGTACAAGGGCGTCATGCCTTACTTGAGGGAAGCGGAGAAGGCTGGCAGCTCGATCATTCCAATCGTGATCATCTACCCGCTGTACTCTGCAGTTTCCACGATGATTACTGGCTCAGGACTTGGCGAGATCATCACGAACGCGTTTGCCAACTTCGCCACGGGTCCAACCCTGCCCGTCATTACCTTCCTCACCGCAGGAATCATCAACGTCTTCGTCCCCGCCGATGGCGGGCATCTGGTTCTGCAGGGTCCCATTTTCTACGAACTGGCCCAGAACCTCGGAGCAGACCCTGGCATCATCACCGTTGCCATGGCCCAAGGTGCGAACTGGACGAATCTCCTGCAGCCATTCTGGGCTCTTCCGCTATTGGCCATCGCTCGTCTCGGCATACGCGACATCATGGGCTACTGCTTAGTGATGCTCGTTGCTGGCGGGGTCGTCGCGTCCTTGATTCTCGGAATTTTGCCCCTGTTCCTCTAATTCGTTGGTGGTAGGCGAGACCTTCCGTCTCGCCTACCATTAGTCCAGAGACACGTCATCTGTCAGGAGTATCTATGAGGCTTCAGCGAACCTTGGCTGATCAGGTCGCCGCCGAGCTTCATGGTGCAATCCTGAAGGGCGAATTTTCTGGGGGCAGCGCACTACGGATCCGTGATCTAGCGGAACGATTTGCCACGAGCCCAATGCCTATTCGAGACGCTCTAAGACAGCTAGAAGGTCTGGGACTGGTGGAGATTCTCCCGCACCGAGGCGCCCGCGTTCTCGACCTCTCGCTAAGCGACCTGGATGATACCTATGCAGCACGTGCGGCTATGGAAAGTACCGCCGTTCGGCTGGCAGCTTCCCGAATCTCAAGGGGTGAAGTAGCCGAAGCGCGCAAGCACCTCGATGCTCATAACCAATGCATTGAGCAAAGTCGCCTAGAGGAAGCTCGGGATGCTCATCGCAGGTTTCATTTCGCCCTGTATAAAGCTGCGGGTTCCGAATGGCTCGTCCGTGGACTCGAGCCCGCTTGGCAAAATGCGGAACGATATCTGTTCGCTGCCCCTAAGGGCGATGTTGATCACGAGCAGACTGCTTCCGAACACGAGGCCATTCTGGACGCATGCGCGAACCATGACGCTGAGCGAGCATCGGAAACAATGCATGCCCATATTATGTCCGCTAGAGATCGAGTCGCGTCTCTTCTCATGGATAACAGCGCGTTTGATCGGTCAGCACCCTAACAGATGAAAAAGCGACCTCTATAGGAGTAGGAGCGGCGATCTTCGTCCGCTACAACGCGAGCAAAGCCGCTTCACCGCGGCCGAAGCCGAGGTCCACCCAAAATCCCGTCCGTCCTCGCCGCCGCGACGACGACTGGATGTTCCAGCAGGTCGAGTAGCTCGCCACTCACGCTTACATCTCACCTCGCCAGCGTGTATTACTCAGGGTCGGCCTGGCGCGAATGCGCTCGATCAGCCTCGGGTTCTAACTGAATTTTCAGCGCAAACCACTCAGCACTCTCCGACGAGATCTCGCCACGCGCGACCCGATCCCCTGCCTCGTTGATCTGGTGTTGCGCGTCAGACGGATCCCGGCCCTCGTAATAGGCGCATATTTTTTCGGCCCGACGGTGAGCTTCGAGGTATGTTATCTCTCCGCGATCTGCTGCTCCATACACCTCATCGCGCCAGACAATGCCCTCGACATCACAGGGTTCCGGGCATTCTTGCCACCTCTGCGAATATGCTTTTTCCAGTTCCTCCCACCCGGGAGCGGTGACTCTCAGATGTAGCTCGTAGAGTTGGTCGTGGTTCTCCCGATCAATCTCTGGCACACCTTGTCGAGTTCGTATAGCCACCAGAAAGATGCCGATCTTGCTGTGGGGGGGTCGAATTTGGTAGTAATCGAGATACTCGAGCACCTGCTCCCACTCCATCGCAGTGCAGCTAGCAAACACGTCCGGGTAAATCTCCTCGTAGGAAGCCACGCAGTCGAGGTCATGGCCCTCAATGAGCGCAAGGGCTTTTTCGGGGATGATTTCACCGGCCGCGACCCGTGCAAGCTGGGCACGCATGAATTCGCACGGAATCTCTTAACTCGGATCACCAATGTTTCGGCAGCCAGACACTGTTGCCTTCTAGCGTCGCGGGAGTCTCACCACCAGATCCCGCCCATATTTTCAAGCTACCAAGGCGGCCCCAACGTACGTGCGGCACTTAAAATTATTTAGAGGCCCATCACAGATGCAGAGAAACCAGCAGGCTCGCCTGCTGGTTGACGGTGGCTATTCAGGGAAACGGTGAATACCCACGCCAGACGCGCCTTGACGGTCTTGCCCGCGCCAGTCGACGCCGTGAGAGATGACTCTGACAGCGGCCCGTAGCGGTGGTACATGTCCCGGGCCGGATCCAGGTTACGCAGCACGTCCCGGACGGGCCTCGCTCCGGTAGTCCTTCAGGGTGAACCTCATGGTCGGTCCGTTCGTCCGGGCACCCACAGGCCCGAGGGGTCCTGGCGGGAACCGAGAACTTTGGTCGCGTTGCAGATGCGAGCGTTCAGTCCACCTCGGTGGGAGTAGTGCCAGATCGTCACGCTAGGTGAGTCGAAGTACTTCTCGAAGACAGTACGGAACTCCTGCTTCTTCTCCACTAGATCCCTGACGCTCCCACCCAGGAAGACGACGGTGGCGTGGCGAGGCGGTTCAAGATGTCCAAGGGTCTCGTCCAGGAGTTGGGCGCAGATATCCCGATGCTTGGCATCACTCTTCAGTTTCTCTTCGGCCACTTTGGAGGACGTCTCCACGGTTATGGTGTCGAGGTCCACGATGAATCCTCCCCACAGGCCCCAGTGGTAGGCCACGGCACGAAGGCGGTGGTCCTTGGTCACAGAACTCGTGTCGTGGAAGCAGCCGAAGGTACGCGCATCCCGAACGACCCGCCCGGTCTTATCCTGACGTCCGGCAGGGTTCAGTCCGACGAGCACAATGTCCCGCCGCAGGGCCTGCCCCACTCCTGCGAGGTAGTCGTCCTCAGTGGGCGCCTCGAAAAAGCCCACCTCACCCACTCCTGCGGTGGTCAACTGGCTGTCCGGGTCGAGCACCTCCGGCGGGTTCTTCCAGACCGCCCATGAAGCCACATCGGCGCGGTTGGCGCGCATCCATTGGTAGACGCTGAACGGCACGCTCGCGGTCATGGTCATTACCTCCGGTTTAGGTCGGGATCTCCAGCCCGCACCTTGTCCCCACGACGCGGGGCCCGACTCGGCAACTCCACGGCCTCGGGCTGATGCTGCTCGAAGACGAGCCCGAGTTGCTTGTCGGCCTTCCGGGCCTGCCTCAGTATTTCAGTCAGCCTCGACACTCGCTACGTCTCCTTCACGGTCTGCGAGTGCTCGAACTCGCTCTCTGTCATCGTAGGCAGCGGCAACGACAGAACCGGCCAGGCGTGGCCGACCAGGGGCGGACCCGGCGTAGCCACCGTGCATCGAGCGCCCTCCAACGCAGAAGTCCCGGCCCTGGTGACCCGGGGCCGGGAGTTCGCTTGAAGAAAATCGGCTAGTACAAATGAATAGCCATGGTGGCTATTCAAGGAAACGGTGAATGCCCACGTCAGACGCGCCTCTCACCAACGGTCTGAATACTTCACCACACGCCCAAGGGTAGGTTCACCACATGGTGGTGGGACACAGCGAGGAGGCTGTGCCCGCCAGAACTGTCAGTGACCTCTGGCAACGTCCCGGACATGACGCGCGCCTACACCGCCCTGTGCAACACGACCGACCGGCACCAGGACCTCATCACCGCCCTTCGCTGGGCCCGGGACCACGCCGAGGACGGCCAGCCCGTCACGCTGTGGTGCTGGGACAAGGAGGGCCTACCTGCGGGCCTGGTGGCTCAGGCCCCCTCGCTGGGGATCGCGGTCCACTCAGAACGCCCACGTCCGCGGTCGCTCCTTCCGTACTCCGAACGGCCCTGTCGTGGCTGTGGACCTCCCGTTGGAGACTCTGGTGGAGATCGAGCCCTTCGATCACCCTGTCTGCCTCGTGCACGCCTACGTGCCGGAGAACGACAAGCGGGGCGGATGGATCGGCGGGGACGATCTACCTTTCGACCGTCCTTGGATCAACGCCTACCGACCCGAGTGCCTGTCAGGCCCGCCCATCCAGACTCCCGAGCCCCTCATCACCGACCCCGTGGTGGCCGTAGCGGTGAAGTCGTTCACCGGGAGGACCTACGGCGGCACCACGATGCACGACTACCGCGACGGTGACCGCGTGACCCACGGGCTCATGGAGTTGCGCAAGGGCGGGCACGTCATCGAGCCCGACCTGCTCTTCGCTTCCGCCCTGCGGGCAGGCTGGAAGGGACGTGAGGCGGTGCTGTTCTGGAAGGTCGCCAAGGATGTCGCCAAGGGGGTCAACAAGCGCCCCAAGCACCACTACCGCGAGGACATCCTGAACCACTGGCGCTCCGAGGCCAACACGACCCAGTAGTAGCGCGCTCCCGTGGTCCCAGGTGTGTCAGAGGTGCCGTCCATGCTGGAGGTAGGACGAGCCTTGAAAGGAGGTGAACATGAGCAAGGGCGACATCGAGACGTACCACGAGGACGGCCAGTGGAAGAACCGCGCGCAGGGCAACAGCCGGGCGAGCAATGTCCACGACACCAAGGCGGCAGCGCAGGCGGCTGGCCGCGAGATGGCCAAGGACCGAGGCGTGGAGCACGTCATCAAGAAGATGGACGGCACCATCGGTGAGAAGAACTCCTACGGGAGGGACTCCTACCCGCCGAAGGGCTGACCGGACTAGAACCCCGCGCTCTTCGCTGGGAGGGCGCGGGGTTCCGCATCACTTGTGATCAGCGACGACAAGAACTGTCTCGCTGGAGTTGCTGAGGATGTCGGCCAGCCTGGCTACAGTCCAGGCGCATGAGAGCGACCAACCAGCAGACACTGATCAGCGCCGTCTTCGAGGCAGCCGAGCGCGCCACGCAGGACCTCACCCATCTCGTCCCCGATCTCGACCGGGACCGCACCGAGTACGCGCTGGCGTCGGTGCTGCTGGAGGAGGCGTGGGTCAGCGGTCTCTGAGCCTGACCTCACTCGCGAGGAGCCGCCCCGCCGTTCGCGAAGCCGTCGAAGGCCCGGATGTCCCGCTTCGGCTCAGGAAGGCCGTCACGGCGGCGCTGGGCCTGCTAGACTTCCTTCATGTCAGCGGTGTCGCAATCCCCTGCTCTGGGGGACATCGCGTCAGCGGACCGGATCGGCAGGATCGGGACGTACTACGTGCGGAGTCTCGCGGCGCAGGCAGGCATCCGCAACGAAGAGACATCTCCCGGCGAGGACTACGGTGCCGTTGACCTGACGGTGCACCTCACGAAGTCACCTGTCACCGTGCAGGTGAAGACGGGCACGTCTCAGCGCCGGAACAAGGACGGCACCTACTCGGTGCCGGTCAAGGCCGAGTGGTGCGAGAAGTGGTCGAACCAAGGACTTCCCGTCTATCTCGTGCTCGTCGTGCTGTCCCGCAAAGAATTTGCCTCCATGGTGACCCAGGCTGAGCGCTCCACCACCTGGCACGCACACGCCTACTGGACGCAGGTCAACGACGCTCAGCCGGGGACTGTCAGAGTGCCCGTGCAGAATCGGCTCCACCTCGACACGTTCCAGGTTTGGGACGAACAGGTCCGACGAGTCTTCACAGGAGGGGCGGCATGAGAGACCTTCAACGCAACCTGTCGCTCTACCTCGCGAGCCACGGATGGGAGTCCCCGCGTGATCCGGGCGCTTCGGGACGCCTGTGGGACCACGAGGCGACTGACCTGTCCGTCGCAGTACCCCACGAGGTCCAGGAGGGTTCGCTTGACTGGCGCTCGATCACTGCACGTCTGGCCGAGGTTGAGCGGGTCACGGTCGAGCAGGTCGTCACGGACATCATGCTGATGTCGACCGACGTGGCCAACCTGCGCGCCGCGAATGACCTGGTGATCACGGACACGATCCCGTACGAGGCCGGGACGGCGATGATGCAGGGCGCATGGCGGATGTTCAGGTCCTGCGCAACCACGTCCAGGAGAGCGCGAGCGCAGATCAGGGGCAACTACAACAAGGATGCCGACGAGATCGCAGGCACGGCTCGGATGGCTCACACGAAGCGGGGGTCGTTCATCATCCCGCTGCTCCTTCCCGTCAGTGAGCCGGTCCCAGTTGACGAGGGACTGGTCGATGCTGCGCCACCGGAGCCTGAGGAGCGTCGGGTCATGCGGACCTTCGCAGAAGCACTCAGGAAGGTCCACGAAGTCGTCGTGACTCCCGAACGTGAGCCAAGGCAGAGCGATGCACTGAACCTGATCTTCGCCGGGGTGAGTGCCGAGTTCGCTACTGCTCTCCATCATGTCCTGTCGGAGGAGGCCGTGGCGGAGTTCGGCGCAGAGTTCCGATGGGCCCCGGTGGCGGGGCCACAACCCGAGAACCTCAGCAAGGTCTCTATCCCGGCTGCTGCTGCACCGCGTGTCAACGCAGTGGCGAAGGTGCTCCGCAAGGCAACCCCAGAGCCCAACGTCGAGATTCTCACCGGACCCATCGTGGCCGTCGCCCGTGACCCTGAGCAGGGCGGCACCGTCACCATCGACACCTTCCGGAAATCGCGCAGCACCCACGTGAGCGTCCGGGTGACCGATGACCAGCGCTTCGATGATGCGCTGGACTGGATGAAGCGACGGACGACAGTGGCTCTGGAGGGAAGGATCAGCCGTCAGGGCAACGTCTTGATGAGTGACCGTCACAACGGTGTGGAGCCGTTGAGCGCCAGACAACTCGTTCCCGAGGACTGATCCATTGAAGCGCGCGTCACTGAGCGAAGCGGAGCGTGGGAGTCTTCGGCTCGGTCACCGTGGGCAGGTTCCATGGCGTCACGTGTCCGCTCTTGTCTTGCAAAAGCCCAGGTGCGTACAGGACGAAGACTTCACCGTTCACGGGGCTGACAACTGAGGTTCTATTCTCCGCGTTCACCGCGAACGTGACTTCGGGATGACAGTAGGCGAGCGCCGGGAGTCGAAGGTCTCGCCCGGCCAGGTGGACGCTCTCGCCCTTCTCGGAGAGCCAGAGAGCCTGGTGCTTCTGGCCGTGATCGAGTGTCTCTAGGTCAATGCTCTCCAGAAGTTCCACCTTCATCTTGTCCAGCGGCACCGGAGCCACACCGCCTTCGAGGACGATCCGGAGCGCACGTATCCAGAGGCGCTCTAGGGGGTCGATCACGTCGGGCATGGGGAAGTGCTGCCTCAGGTGTTGCTGGATGACGGCTAGGTCGTCGGCAGCCAGACGCACACCTTCCAGTCGAGTTAGGTACTCCGGGTCAGCGTTCTCTTGGCGTGACCCCAGCACGTGCATCTTGTTACCGTCGAGATGGACCTCCATGGTGGCGGCACGGGATATGGCACTGATGAGCGCAGCGCCATCGCGCACCTGGGCGGGGCTGGCACTCTCGGCCCCCTGACGCATCGTGAGGTGGGCCGACTCGCCCTCTTGCGTAGGTGCCCGCATCTCCACAGTCACGTTTCCGGAAAGCGACATCTCCATGGTGTGACCAGCGTTACCCATCGCGCCGTATGACACAGTGCCTTCGTCATCGACCAACACCTCGCCCGCTCCATCTAGGACGACGAGCCTCACAGGCTTACCGACGACCCGTGGGTTACCCTCCCCGGCTCCGATGAAAAGCCCTTCGATCTCACCATTCCACTTGAAGAAGTCCGGCCCCTCGTATTCACCCATCTCCACGTACTCCCCGGGGATGCACAGCGTCTCCTTGCCGCCGTACTGGAAGACGGCTTCGGCTTGGGCTGCCAGATCGCCTGCGGTCTTAGGGAACCGCAGCGTGAGTGACTGCGTGATCGGACTCACCCGCGCGGCTCCGGGATGCTTCGCTACCGGCGTTACAACAGTGCGTTCGCCATCGCGCCAAAACGACACGCCCCAATGAGGGTCCACGCTGTCGGTGAGATCGCCCAGTCCGTGTACTCGCGCTGTGAGGTCAGCGATGCCACCCGCCAGCACCGCACGCTCTTGGGCGTAGAGTTGCGCAGCGCGCATGAGATAGTCGTCGTCTCGCTCCACC
Organism: Bowdeniella massiliensis; assembly: GCF_023634005.1. NCBI lineage: Bacteria > Bacillati > Actinomycetota > Actinomycetes > Actinomycetales > Actinomycetaceae > Bowdeniella > Bowdeniella massiliensis. The sequence goes on along the minus strand of NZ_JALIQR010000004.1, from coordinate 146,172 downwards.
AGATTCAACAGGTCCGGATACCTCGACAGCAGGTCGTCCAACTTCGGACGGTCCCTGGTGCTGATCGTGACCTTGGTGGCATGGGCGATGTCCTTCACCTCCTTCCGTTTGGGAAGCAGTGTGAGGAACTTGCTCATAGCGTCGTTGATCTTGCTGGGGAAGACCAAGACCCACTCATCAGGCTCGTGTTTGAGGGCAGCCTTGAAGGAGCGGATGATCTGCTGCTTACGCGACTCTGGCTTGCTCGTCAGCCCGTCTTTGTAGAACTTCAACTGGTAGATGATGGTCTTGTGGTCGTACTCAACTAGAACATCGCGACCGCCGTCACCGCCAGAATCCTCGGGTGACCAGACTCTATTGGCGTCTGCGTGCACACGATGCAGCAGTGCCTCGACCAGACGGTCAAACCCCTCCTGCTCCAGCCGAGCCCAGTCAACCCCGACCTTCTTGTCCCGTTCTTTCACGACGCGCGTCCTCAGTAGTCGCTCGCCACGCCGGACTCGTACAGCCCCTTGGCCGTCTTGGCGTCTCGGATGGCCTGCCGGACGTGGTGCTTGGTCAGGTCGAGGACGCGCATGGTTCCTCCGGTCTCGGCCACCGACTCGATGCGGCCGAACTCGCCCTGGTACTTCTCCGCGAACGCTGCGAGCCCTCGCAACTTGGGTAGGGCATCGGAGAGGTGATGGCCGTGGGGGTCCACGAGGTCTGCAACGACCTGACCTGCGTGGTCGGTGCCGAAGAAGATGAAGTCGGGACGGACTGCCTTCCAGGTGCCGGAGTCCTCCCTGTAGGCGATGGCCAAGGACTCCTTCGTCGCACGGGCGGGGTTGCGGTACCAGCCCTTGAAGCCAGGCTGCTTGGCCTCCGAATCCAGGACCTTGCGCTCCCACTCGTTGAGCGAGATCGGGTAGGAGCCGTCCTCGGCTGCCATGAGGTGCATGAGCCGGGTCTCCAGCGGGCTCTCGGTCCCGTCCTTCTCGCGGACCATGGTCTCGGCCTGGGCCGCCTTGGGCACAGTCAGAGAGATGCGCTCAGGCTGAGTGGACATGCCCTCCAAGCGGTCGTACTCCGCCTGCCGCTCATCCGACAGCCCCTTGCGGGCCACCCGGGTCTGGTTGAGCCACGTCCTCGCGAGGTCGTCGGCCTCGTCCTCGACCGCCTCTGTGATCTCAGGCACCCGGCCCAGAGCAGCGACGGTGATGTTGGCCTCCAGGAGGTCGTCATCGTCGCCGTCCGGGCCGACCAGGTGGTTGACGTAGGAGGAGCAAAGGGCGGGGCTCAGGACGCGCGCAGCGGCCCGGTAGGAGTCCTCGATGGCACGCGGGTCTGCTGACTCCTGGAACGACTTGTAGGAGAACCCGCCGCCGATCCGGCCTCGGGCCTCCTCACCGCTCATCGTGAGTACGTCCTCGCGGGCCTGGGCGACCTTCTCCTTGTGCTGCACCGCCCGACCGTCGAGCACGGCGTGGAGGTGCTTGTGCGCCTTCTCGACGGCCTCCTCTACGAGGTTGTCCTTGGACAGCGCCGTGGCCAGCGCGGTGAGTCTGCGGATCGGCTTGACACCCTTCTTCGGGATCGTCACCGAGGGCAGGGCGGCGAAGCGGTCCCAGACCTCTTGGGGCACCTTCGGGTTGGGGTGCAGGTCCACCGGGTCGAAGAGGACGCGGCGTCCCTCGCCGCCTCCGGTGTCGGTGTCCTCCTCGTCCTTGGAGGTCGCGCCCTTCATGAGCATCTCTGCCACGCCCGTGGCGGTCTTGCGGTCGAAGAACGGCAGCAGGCAGTCCACGGAGTTGAGCAACTCGTTGCCCGGGATGCGCCGTGCCAGCGGGGTGCGGATCATGCGGCCCAGCAACTGGGTGATGTGGGTGCGGTCCTTCGCAGGACGCATCGAGACCAGCACCTCGGCGCGCGGGCAGTCCCAGCCCGTGGAGATCGCAGACTTCGCCAGCAGCACCCGCACGTGCGTGGCATCCTGCACCCTCTGGGGCTCGATGTACGGCACGCCCTGCTGGCCGACCAGCAGGTCCTGGTGCTCCCCGAAGACGTTCGCCACGGCGTCGGGGCCGAGTTCGGGCCAGGCGTCATAGATTGTGTCCAACGTCCGCACCAGCGTCTCGGTGGTGGGCTTATCACCCACCTGCACCACCAGCAACGGGATGACCGGATCGGCCTCCTCCTGCTCATCGGCGTACGCCAACCACGCCGCCGTCGAGGCGCGGACCTTCTCCACCGCCCGCCGCAGCAGCACCGTGTCGAAGACCCCCTGCTCGGTCGGGATGGAGAGCACGATGTCGTCCTTCAACAGCCCCGACGCCTGCACCAGAGCGGAGTCCACCTCCACCGAGGGCAGGGCAGTGCGGCCCTTGGCGTCCTTCATCGCCGCCTCGAACCGCTCCACGGTTGCCGAGATGCCGAAGACCACCGGCATGGGCGGCACCGTGCCGTGACCGTTGATCAGCCGCTGCACGATTGTGCTGCGGTCCTTGCTCGTCGTCCCCATGCCCCGGTGAGCCTCATCCAGCACGAAGTACAGCGTCAGGTCCCTGTTCTCCACGGTGTTCGTGATTACGTCGTAGATCGAGGACTGCATCTCATCCGGACGCGGCTCGAACAGGCGCACCTGCCCAGGAGCCGGGGTCGGCTCGCCGCGCACCAGGCGCGAGTTCTTCGACAACTTCTGCGTGTTCAGGAAATACACGTGACCCGGACGCAACGAGGGCTCGGAGAACGTCGTCTCGATCACCCGTAGCCGCGAATCCAACTCGCTCCCGGCCTCCTGCAACCGGGCCCGGGACTGCTCGTTCAGCGACGGGTCGTCGGAGAACCACAGCACCACCGCGCCCGGGTCGGCCTCGAAGTCGAACTCGTCGTTGCCGAAAAACAGCGCCTCGATCACCGCAGCAGCCATGACGGTCTTGCCCGCGCCGGTCGTGGCCGTGAGCGAGAACTGCGACAGCGACCCGTAGCGGTGGTACATGTCCCGGGCCTGCTCCAAGTTCCGCAGCACCTCCCTGACGGCCTCACCCTGGTAGTCCTTCAACGTGTAGCGCATCAGCGACCACCCCTCAGCATGAAGTTCTGCAAGTACGACTCGTACAGCCGCACCGGAAGCACCGCACTGGGCAGATCACGGCACACCATCTGGAACGCCGAGTCATCATCCGTGACGATGAACGCTGTCTTCACCGACTCCTCCTCAGCCACCCGGACCACGAAGTCACCCGCCTGATCCAGGTTCTCCAGCACCCCGTACGTCTCGGCAACGTCCCAACCGTCCTCACCGAGGTCCGTGATGATCCGGCCCTGCGACCCCGCCCTCAGCCACAGCATCGGAGCGATCCGCTCGAACGCCCTGTTGTGACGCACCGACAACGGGGCCTCATACGTCAACGTGAAGAACGCCGCGTTCTCCTCGAACCCCTCGCTCATCGGGAACTCGTCCATGAAGCGATAGTCACCCTTGATCGGCTCGCCCTCGGGGGTCTTGCCCGTGATCGCGGCGGTCACACGAGGCTTGGTGATGTAGTCGCAGATGCCCAGCGCCTCCCACTCGGCGTCACCCGCGCGCAGACCCTGCCTGCGGAGGGCGCGCTGCTCGTTAGCGCTGACCTCGTTGTTCGTCATCGAGATGCACTGGCGACGACCTCCGTCCTGCCTGTTCAGGCGCATGACCGCGTGGGCTGTCGTGCCAGAGCCCGAGAAGAAGTCCAAGATCACAGCATTGGGTTTGTCCTGCACGAAGAAGCGGAGGGCGTCCTCAACCGCGTAAAGAGACTTGGGAAACGGAAACTTCCGGCTCGGAAGGAAGCGCGAGAGCAGCGCCGTGCCAAAAGCACTCGCGTCATGAGATGCCATGAGCCACATCGTCTTGGCTTTACGAGTAGCCACAGCGGTAGGAAGAATATTCAGTTTGCCCTCCGCGTCACGCCCATCGACCTTAAAAGCGCCGCCTCGGACTGCGGCGAGGTCCCCACCCTTCAGATACACGACGGAAGCGGAACCTTTAGTCCTGTCCGCTTTACGAAGGGCAGCGGTACCCTCCGCCAGTTGCTCTCGGAGCCGAGCGGGGGAAACCTGCCATCGCCCCTCCTCGCCCTTAGGGTCGAGAGGCCATGCTGCCCATGTCCCGTCCGGTGGGACTACTGACCGACGATCTTGGTTAAGCGGTATCGGCTCGCCAATGGATTGCAGCGACCCGTCAAGGGCCGAGATGAACAGTGGATAGAAGCCATTCGGCCTATGGGCTCTCTTCCAATCGGTGCTGCCCCTACGACGAAGCCCTTGCCAAGTCACGGTGGCAAGGGCGGGCTGCGAGTCTGCATCCCTCAGCATGTCGGTGGTGCTCGTAGCCGGATGCGAGTCACCGAACATGGCGAAAAAGATGAACTCCTCCACTCGTGAGAACTCACCTCCCCTTTGAGAGCCTGACGGCTTGATAGACGAGGTGACCATCTGGATGTTCGCTTCAGGAAACGTCTGTTCTAGCAGCATCCCAAGGCGCAGGTACTCCTTCTCGTCAATGGTGACGATGAGAACGGAGTCCTCGGGGTTCAGCAGTTCCCGGGCCACCTCCAGTCGTCGCTCCATGAAAGCCAGCCACTTGCTGTGCCGGTAGTCGTCGTCCCCCTCGACGTAGTTGTTGTTGTACTTCCAGTCCTTCGCGCCCGTGTTGTACGGAGGGTCGATGTAGATGGCGTCGACCTTCCCCCGGTGCGTGTAGGTGAGCATCTCCAGGGCGTGGTAGTTCTCCGCGTTGATGACCGTGTGGAACGGCTTGTCGCCGCCGCGCTCCACCCTGCCCGTCTCCACGAGGCCCGGGTAGATGCGGTCGTTGAACTCTGCGACCACCACCAGGTCGTCAGTGGTGACCTCTTGGGTCTCCGGCTCCTCGGCGTCCAGTTCGAGCAGATGAGCGACGCGGCCTCCGTCGACGCGCTCGATCCGCTCCACGCGCCACAGTCGCTGGTCGCCCTGCTTGACCTCGCCCCGGGGCGGGAGCACCCGCACCTTGTCTCCACGACGCACGGCCCGCCCGGGCAACTCCACGGCCTCGGGCTGGTGCTGCTCGAAGACCAGGCCGAACGTCCGCCGCTTCAGCAGCGCGGCGAACTCCTTCTCCAGGTCGTCACCGAGTTGCTGGTCGGCCTTCCGGGCCTGCCTCAGTAGTTCAGTCAGTCGCGACACTCGCTACGTCTCCTTCACGGTCTGCGAGTGCTCCAGACCCGCTCTAGTCATCGTAAGCAGCGCTTCCCACAGAATGCTTGAAGCTGGGCCTGTCGATGGCGCGGTGGTTAGTCACGGTCTTGTCGAAGGCCACAGGGCCCTCCAACGCAGAACTCCCGGCCCTGGTGACCCAGGACCGGGAGTTCTCTTGAAGAAAAGTGGCTAGTACTAATGAATAGCCATGGTGCTCGAGAGAAGACTTGAACTTCCACGCCCTTACGGGCACACGGACCTGAACCGTGCGCGTCTACCAATTCCGCCACTCGAGCAGCGTTCATTTTGGAACATCAGTATCGTAGCGCGCCTAGCGCGTCGAAGGAAATCTGGGCCAGAGAGATGCTCAGCACACCTCACCCGTTAGAATCGCAGTGTATAGGTATGTCCAACCCCAGGGGGCCAGCAATGAGCTTTCTCGACAAGTTCGAAAAGAAGGTGGAAGACGTCGTTTCTGGCGCGTTCTCCAAGGCCTTCCGCTCGGAGATCAAACCCGTCGAGATCGCTTCGGCGGTGCGACGCGCGATGGATGAGCGAGCCGCCGCGGTAGCGCGCGACCGCACGATCGCGCCGAATGACTTCAAGGTCACACTCTCGGCGACGGACGAAGACAACTTTGAGGCATGGGGCGCCGACGCCCTGGCCGAGGAAATCGCGGCGGCGGCGACCGAGCACGCGATGAGCCAGTCCTATTCCTTCGTCGGGCCGGTGCGCGTCACCTTCGATCTCGATTCGGAACTCACGACGGGCCAGTATCAGATTGCCTCGGCGACCAAGCGCGGGGCCGTGGCTCCTGCGACGACGTTGAATGCGGCCGAGCGGCACCCCATCGTCGACATTGATGGGCGGCGCTACCTGCTCACTGGCCCGGTCACCGTCATCGGGCGCGGCTCCGAGGCGGACATCGTCGTCGACGATACGGGCGTGTCACGCAAGCACCTCGAACTGCGGGTCACGCCGCGCGGCGTGATCGCCACCGACCTCAACTCCACCAACGGGCTGTACGTCGAGGGGCATAAGGTGCCGGCGGCGACGCTCGTGGATGGCAATACGCTGACGATTGGGCGCACGCGCATCCTGTTCTGGTCTCAGCCGGGAAGCGAGGGCTGAGCCCATGAGCGAACTCGCCGTCACCCTCCTACGGCTGAGCTACCTCGCCCTTTTGTGGCTCTTCATCCTCTTTACGCTCGGCGTGCTGCGGCGCGATATCTTCGGCACGACCGTCACCCCCCGCGGGCCGGGACGCCCACCCACCAACCCCGCCAAGCGGCGCGAGGCACGACCGGCGGCTCGCCCCGCGCGCACCGAACCCACGCGCCTCATCGTCACCGAGGGGCCGCTCACCGGCTCCGCGGTGCCGCTGTCCGGCTCCGCCGTCATCGTCGGGCGGGCCTCGACCTCAACGCTCGTGCTCGATGACGACTACACCTCCTCGCGCCACGCCCGGTTCTTCCCGCACGAAGGCGGCTGGTACCTCGAAGACCTCGACTCGACCAACGGCACGTACGTCAGCGGCACGCGGATCTTCCAGGCGACGCCCGTCGCGCCCGGCACGCCTGTGCGCATCGGCCAGCACGTGATGGAGCTGCGCCGATGAGCGTGCAATTCCGCTACGCCGCCCGCTCCGACGTCGGCATCGTGCGCTCGAACAATCAGGACTCCGCCTACGCCGGGCCCCACCTGCTCGTGCTCGCCGACGGCATGGGCGGCCCCGCGGGCGGCGACATCGCCTCCTCCGTCGCCGTCGCGCACCTCGCGCCGCTCGACGATGACGCCCCCGGCGCCGATGACCTCATCGACCTGCTGCGCGGCGCCGTCGAATCCGCGCACGACGAGCTCATGGACCGCTCCGATACCGACCCGGAGCTCGAGGGGCTCGGCACAACGTGCATCGCGCTGCTGCGCTCGGGCACGAAACTCGGCATGGTTCACATCGGCGATTCGCGCGCCTACGTGCTGCGCGACGGCACGCTGCACCAGGTGACGACGGACCACACCTACGTCCAGCACCTCGTCGACATCGGGCGCCTCACCCCCGAAGAGGCCGAACACCACCCGATGCGCAACATGATCCTGCGGGCGCTCGGCGATACCGACGGCGAAGTCCTGCTCGACACCTCGGTGCGCGAGGCCCACCCGGGCGAGCGCTGGCTGCTCGCCTCCGACGGACTTTTTGGCGTCGTCTCGGCCGAAACAATCACCGAAACGCTTACCGAGCACGAGGACGTAGATGCGTGCGCCGACGAGCTCATCCACCTCGCGCTGCGAGCCGGAGCGCCCGATAACGTCACCGTCATCGTGTGCGACATCCTCGATTCCAACCTCCTCGCCGACGGGCACCAGCCCTCGACGACGCCTCAGATCGTCGGCGCCGCCGCGACCGACCGACTCGCGCGCACCCGGGCATCGCTCAATTCGGGCGCCGCCGGCCGGGCCGCGAACCTGCGACCGGCACGCGCTGCCGAGCCCGATGAGGAGGCGCCGGCCCCCAAGCGGCGCGGGCGGATCATCGGGCGCGCGCTCGGCGCCCTGCTCATCCTGGCCATCCTGGCCGGAGGCCTCGCCGCCGGCTACGCCTGGACGCGCACCCAGTTCTATATCGCCGAGGACGAGGGCGTCGTCACCGTCTTCCAAGGGATCCCCCAAAAGCTCGGGCCGATCTCGCTGTCCGACGTTCACCACCGCACCGACATCGAGGTCGACGCGCTGCCCGATTACGCCAAATCGCGCCTCACCACGCCGACGACGCGCTCCTCGCTGGAGGAGGCCGATGCCGTCGTCGCCAACTTCCGTTCCCTCGCTAGGCCCTCGCTCGCCGAGGAATCCAGCCCCGACGCCACTGAGTCGCCCACCCCCAGCGAGTCGCCCACGCCGAGTGATTCCCCGTCGCCGAGCGAGTCGCCCTAATGGCTACCGTCGCGATGCGTCCGGCCCGCTCCGGCCGGCTGACCGAGCTCCTGCTGCTGCTCCCGGCACTCGCGCTCGGGCTATACGCCTACGTCCAGGTCGGGCTCGCCGTCGACGGCGCCGTGCCCGCGCGGCTGACGACGTATGCCGCGGGATTTAGCGTCCTCGCGATCATCACGCACCTCGTCGTGCGGTGGCGGGCGCCCTATGCCGATCCGGTCATCTTGCCCATCGCCGTCGCGCTCAACGGGATCGGGCTCGCGATGATCGCCCGGCTCGACATCGCCTACAAGGCGAAGGACCCGAACGCGCACGCCTTTGCCTCGGGCCAGCTGCAATGGACGATCCTCGGGATCGCGCTCGGCCTTGCCGTCATCCTGCTGCTACGCGATCACCGCACGCTGCGGCGCTTCACCTACCTCTCGCTCATCGGCGGCCTCATCATGCTGCTGCTGCCGCTCGTGCCGGGCCTCGGCAAGACGATCAACGGCTCGCGCATCTGGATCGGCGTTTCCAGTTTCTCCTTCCAGCCCGGCGAGATCGCCAAAATCCTGCTCGCGATCTTCTTCGCCGGCTACCTCGCAACCCAGCGCGATAACCTCTCGCTCGCCGGCCCGAAGATCCTCGGGCTGCAACTGCCGCGGATCCGCGATTTCGGCCCGATCCTCATCGCGTGGGGCGTCGCGATCGCCGTGCTCGTCTTCGAAAAAGACCTCGGCTCCTCGCTGCTGTTCTTCGGGCTGTTCGTCGCGATGCTCTACGTCGCGACCGAGCGCGTCTCCTGGATCATCATCGGGCTCGGCATGTTCCTCGCCGGCGTCATCCTCGCCGGCAACCTTTTCAGCCACGTCTACGCCCGCTACGAAATCTGGCGCGACCCGCTATCCACCGAGCTGTACAACCGCAGCCCGGGCGGCTCCTTCCAGCTCGTCCAGGGCCTGTTCGGCATGGCGCAGGGCGGCCTCATGGGCACCGGCTGGGGCTATGGCCACCCCGAACTCGTCTACGCCGCGCACTCCGATTCCATTACGGCCTCCCTCGGCGAGGAACTGGGGCTGACCGGCCTCATCGCGATCCTGCTGCTCTACCTCATCCTCGCGCTGCGTGCGATCCGCATCGGGCTCAACATCCGCGACGCATTCGGCAAGCTGCTGTGCGGCGGCCTCGGCTTCATCCTCGCCTTCCAGGTCTTCGTCGTCGTCGGAGGCATCACGCGCGTCATCCCGCTGACGGGCCTGACCCTGCCGTTCCTCGCGCAGGGCGGTTCCTCGCTCATCGCGAACTGGATGATCATCGGGCTGCTGCTGCGGATGTCGAACGGCGCGCGCCAGCCCGGCATGAGCTCGCCGACCCCGCAGATCGTCGACGGCCCGCTGCCGCCCACCATCGGCGACCTGTCCGATGACCAGCAGCGAACCGAGGAGGTGCGGCTGCGATGAACACCCCCCTGCGCCGCCTGTCGATCGTCATGATGGCGATGTTCGCCGCGCTACTCATCTCCACCACCGCGATCCAGTTCTTCCAGGCGCCCGCCCTGAACGCCGACGCCCGCAACGTTCGCGAAATCTACCGCGAGTACGGCCGCGACCGCGGCCCGATCATCGTCGGCGGCGAGGCGATCGCCACCTCCGTGCCCGCCGACGACGTCTACCGCTTCCAGCGCACCTACGCCGACGGCCCGCTGTATGCGCACGCCACCGGCTACTTCGCGACGGCCTTCAACTCGGCGACGGGAATCGAGCGCGCCGAGTCCCAGGTGCTGAACGGCACCGCCGATTCGCTCCTCATCTCACGCATGCAGGACCTCATCACCGGCAAGCAGCCCAAGGGCGGCTCCGTCGAACTCACGCTCGACCCGGCCGCGCAGAAGGCCGCCGCCGAGGCGCTCGGCAACCAGAGCGGCGCCGTCGTCGCGCTGCGGCCCACAACCGGCGAGATCCTGGCGATGGTCTCCACCCCGAGCTTCGATCCGAACGCGCTCGCCACCCATGTAACGAAGGACGCCCGGGCGGCCTGGGAGACGCTGTCGAAGGATCCGGCCAAGCCGCTGACGAACCGCGCGCTCGGGCCCGACACCTTCGCGCCCGGCTCCGTCTTCAAGGTCATCACCGCCGCGGCCTACCTGGAGGAACACGGCGGCGACGCCGCCCAAGAGGTCCCCACGCAGGCGACGTTCCAACTGCCCGGCTCCTCCCACATCCTGCACAACCCCGGGCGCGGATCGTGCGGCAGCGGCGACGTCGGCCCGCTCAGTTACGCCTTCGCCCACTCGTGCAACACAACGTTCGCCCAGCTCGCGATGGACGTCGGAACCGAGGCGCTGACCGCCCAGGCCAAAGCCTTCGGCTTCACCGACTCGCTCGAGGTCCCCATGCGCGCCGCCCCCGGCACGCTCGGCACCATCGGCGATAACGCGCAGCTCGCCCTATCCGGCATCGGCCAATTCGAGGTCCGCGCAACGCCGCTGCACATGGCGATGGTCGCCTCCGCCGTCGCCAACAACGGCAGCCTCATGCGCCCCTACCTCGTCAAAACCATCCGCGACGCTGACCTCGCTGCCATCTCCGAGACGAGCCCCAGCCAGTACTCCCAGCCCATCTCGGCGCAGACCGCCGCAACGCTGAAGGACCTCATGCGCTCCGTCGTCACCGACGGCACGGGTGGGCCCGCCGCCATCTCGGGCGTGCAGGTCGCGGCCAAGACGGGCACCGCGCAAACCGGCAACGAGTCCCACCAGCACGCGTGGATCGTGGGCTTCGCCCCCGCCGACGACCCGCAGGTCGCCGTCGCCGTCTTCGTCCAAAACGGCGGCGACGCGGGCTCCGCGGCCGACGGCGGCCGCACCGCCGGCCCCATCGCCAAGCGCGTCATGGAGGCGGTGATCGCCAAGTGATCGCCTCCCGCACGCTCATCCACCCCGGCCGCATCCTCGCCGGACGCTTCCGGCTCGATTCCCCCATCGCCAGCGGCGGCATGGGCGAGGTCTGGCGCGGCTTCGACCTTGACGAGCCCGACCGCGAGCGCCGCACCGTCGCGATCAAGATCCTGCGGCCGGACCTGCGCTGCGAGACGGTGTTCCTGCGCCGCCTCGCCGCCGAAGCCACCCACCTGGCCGCCCTCGATCACCCATCGATCGCGCGCTTCGTCGCGCACGGCCACAGCGGTAACGTCGACTACCTCGCGATGCAGTTCGTGCCGGGCGTGCCGCTGCACACCCTGAGCGAGGCGGGCCTCGTGAGCTTTCCGGACGTCGCGCGCATCCTCGGTAAAGTCGCCGACGCCCTCGCTCACGCCCACAATCGCGGCGTGGTGCACCGGGACGTCAAGCCCGCCAATATCCTCGTCGACGCACCCACCGGGGGCGTCTGGGTGACGGACTTCGGCATCTCCTTTGGCTCCGGCTCCTCCAATCTGACCGAGGTCGGGCGCGTCATGGGCACGGCGGAATACCTCGCGCCCGAGCGCGTCAAGGGCGCTGCCTCCTCCCCCGCGACTGACCTGTACGCCCTCGGCGTCACGGCCTTCGAGGTCGTTGCCGGCTACCGGCCCTACGACGGCCCCAATCCGCTTGCTATCGCGATGAAGCACGTCTCCGATCCGATCCCGCGCCTGCCGGCCCGCGTGCCGCCCACCTTTGCGCGCGTCATCACTCGGCTGCTTGCCAAAGATCCGGCCGCCCGGCCCGCGAGCGCCGCGGCACTCGCCGCCGAGTTCTTCGCCCTTGATACTGTTGCACATCCAACCCCACCTGAGCCGCCGGCCCCGCCGGCGCCAGCGGCCCTATAGGAGGACACGTGGTAGATCGAGCCCCGCAGATGCTGGCGGGCCGTTACGAGATCGGTGAGTTGATCGGCCGTGGCGGCATGGCCGAAGTTCACATCGGGTACGACACGCGCCTATCGCGGCGCGTGGCGATCAAGCTGCTGCGCGAAGACCTCGCCCGTGATCCCGTCTTCCTCGCCCGCTTCCGCCGCGAGGCCCAATCCTCCGCGGCCCTGAATAACGCCGCCATCGTCGCGGTCTATGACACCGGCGAGGAAGAGGTCATCTCCCCGCGCTCGGGCGAAAAGGTCGCGCTGCCCTACATCATCATGGAGTACGTCGAGGGCCACACGGTGCGCGACCTGCTCAAGGACGGCACCGCCGTACCGATTAACGAGGCCGTCGAGATCGTCGACGGCGTCCTCATCGCCCTCGAATACGCCCACCGCGCCGGCATCGTCCACCGGGACATCAAGCCCGGCAACATCATGCTCACACCGCAGGGCGACGTGAAGGTGATGGACTTCGGCATCGCGCGCGCGATGGCGGACTCGCAGGCGACGATGACGCAGGCCAATGCCGTTGTCGGCACCGCGCAGTACCTCAGCCCGGAGCAGGCCCGCGGCGAGGTCGTGGACGTCCGCTCCGATCTGTACTCCACCGGCTGTCTGCTCTTCGAGCTGCTGACCGGCCAGCCCCCGTTCACCGGGGATAGCGCGGTCGCGATCGCCTACCAGCACGTGCGCGAGACCCCGCGCACCCCATCATCAATCGCCTCGGATATTCCGGAGGCCCTCGATCGGGTCGTGCTGAAGTCGCTCGCCAAGGATCGCGATCAGCGGTACACGGACGCCGCCCAGATGCGCAAAGACCTCCTCGCCTCGGTGCGCGGCGGCACGGTCAGCGCGCCATCCACCGCCGTGTGGGGCGTCGCGGGCGGCATCGCCCCCGGCGCTACGACCGCCATGGCGAGCCCAGTCCCGCCGCCCACGCAGACGATGCCGCGCGACCCGGGCACCTCCACCCAGCCCGCGATCGCCACCCAGCAGCGCAGCTCCAAGGGCTGGCTGTGGGGCCTCCTAGCGTTCCTCGTCGTCGTGCTATCGGTCGCTGCCGCCTACCTCATCATGAATCGGGATACGGCACCGCCCGAAACCCCCAAGGTCGAAGTCCCCGTCCTTACGGACATGAACCAAAACGGCGTCCGCGTCGCCCTCGAAGCGGTCGGCCTGTCCATGGTGATCGGCGACGACGTTCCGCACGATTCGATCGAAGCCGGCCTCTTCGTCTCCTCCGAGCCGCCCGCTGGCACCTCGGTCGATAAGGGCAGCGACGTCACCGTGCACTTCTCCTCCGGGCCGGGCGAGGTCGAAGTCCCCGACGTTACGGACCAAACCCAGGAGCGCGCCCGCGAAGCCCTCGAAGCCGCCGGGCTGAAGGTTTCCAACGTCTCGACGGAGGACGCCCCCGGCAAGCAAAAGGACGTCGTCCTCAGCACCGATCCGAAGGCCGGCTCGAAGGTCCCCAAGGACTCGAGCGTCACGATCGTGGTCGCCTCGGGCTTCGTGAACGTGCCGGACCTGAAGAACAAGACGCTCGAGGAAGCGACGAAGATCCTGCAAGAGGACCTCAAGCTGACGCTGCGTATCAAGGAACAGGAAACGGGCGACGTTGATCCGGGCCTCGTCATGAGCCAATCGGACTCCGGCAAGGTGGAAGTTGGCTCGACGATCGAGCTCGTCATCTCCAAGGAAGCGCCCGCCATCATCGTCCCGACGGAAACTCCTTCGCCGACGGACGGCATCACGCCGAACCCGACGGGCACCCCGAGCGAAGGCAACGAACTGCCCTCCCCGCCCAAGGACGACAACAACTAGCGCCGCGCAAGCCGCCGGCCGGCGGCCTAACCCACATATAACCGCCCCCATCCCGACCAAAACCGGAAATGGGGGCGGTTATGGAGGCTTAGGTAGGCAGCCCCCAGCCCTAACTCTCCCTAGCGTCACCGTTCGCTCCACCAACGCGGGACGGCACGGATGCGAGCCAGTTAGCAAGGAGCGTAGCCCCGCCCTCGGTGAGGACGGACTCGGGGTGAAACTGCACGCCCACGAGCGGCAGCTCGCGGTGTTCGATCGCCATGATCGTGCCGGACGGCGTCGTCCCAGTGACGCGCAGCTCGCCGGGCACGGAGTCCGCTGCGATCGCGAGCGAGTGGTAGCGCGCCACCGGCAGCGGGCTGGCAAGCCCCGCGAAGATGCTGCAGCCATCGTGCTCAACAACGTCCGCCTTGCCGTGCATGAGTTCGGGCGCATGGGTGACGCGCGCCCCGAAGACGGCGCCCAGGGCCTGATGGCCCAGGCACACCCCGAGCATCGGAACCGCATAGCGCGCGCACTGCCGGATCGCCGCCATGGAGACGCCAGCGTCTTCGGGCGTGCCGGGCCCCGGGGAGACGACCACGGCGTCCACGTCGCGCGGGTCGGTGGGCGCGCGATCGGCTCGCACGACCTGAACGTCAGCGCCAAGCTCACGCAGGTAGGACACGATCGTGTAAACGAAGGAGTCGAAGTTGTCGATCATTCGGACGCGCACGGGGTTCACGTCCACATCGTAATGGGAGCGGCTACTCGATATCGACGGCGTCCTGCTGGAAGGGCATGTACGGCTCGATCACGGGGAAGACGAACTCGAACAGGACGTAGATGACGGCCGCGAGCAGCAGCAGCGCCAGGATGGCCCGCAGCCAGGTGGGGCCGGGCAGGATTCGCCAGATTGCGCCGTACATTACTGCGCCTCCAAGATTGCCTCGGGCATGCCCGCATCGCGCGGGATCCAGTAGTCGAGCGTCGTGTAGACGATGTAGCGCTCGCGGGTGGACATGAGCGGGTGGCACGTCGTGAGCGTCAGCATCGCCTCGGTGGCCTCCACGCCCGGCTGATGCGGCACGGGGTAGAGCACTTCGCCCGCATCGGGCAGGACGATCTCGTGGCTCTTGACCTTAAACACCATCCACGCCTTATCCGTCTCGACGATGACCTCATCGCCGTCTTGCAGCGTATCGATGTGCTGGAAGACGGAGCCGCGCGTCATCCGGTGCGCGGCGAGGCCCGCGTTGCCGATCTCGCCGATCAGCGATGTTTGCGGATAGTGACCGATGAGCCCGTGGTTGAGCACCTCGGAGTAGCTCAGCCCCTCCGCGATGCCGACTTTGTAGTCCGAGCCCCACCGCGGCACGTACAGCGTCGCAAAGCCCTGGTTTTTGCCGACGGGCTCGGCGGCGGGCGGCAGGTCGGTGCGGCGTTGTTCGGGCTCGACGGTCTTTTCGACGCGCGGCTGGAACTTCTCTTCGATGACGGCGACGGCCTGCTCATTGTTCGCCGACGCCTCAAAGTTCGTGTACCACATCTGCCACAGCAGGAAGAGGCCGATAAACGCGCCGGCGGTAAACAGCAGTTCGCCGATCACGAGGGTGATGATGTCGCCGGCGCTGCGCCGCCGCTTGGCGGTGCGACGTGCCCGCCGCGTCGGGGGCAGCGGGGGCGAGGTGTCGTGCGTCATCCAGTGCCTTCCAGGATCTTGGCGTAGTTCAGCTCGATTGTGCCTTCATAGGCGGGCATTGTCACGGACGCCTTGTCGGTCACGGATAGTCCTAGTCCGGCAGCGGCGACGTATTGCCGGTAAATATGCACCTGCGGGGAGTCGTCCAGCGCGGCCTTGAGCCGCGCTGGATCGCCGATCGCCGTGATGACGTAGGGCGGGGAGAAGCGTTGATCGTGCACGAGCAGCACGTTGCCGACGCAGCGCACACCGGAGGTCGCCGCGAGCCGCTGACCCTGCACCGTCATCGCCTCCGCGCCCCCGGACCACAGCGCGTTCATGACGGCCTCGACGTCCTGCTGGTGGACGACGAGCTGGTTCGGATCCCACTGACCGGATTCGGCGATCGTCTTCGGCGCATCCCACAACTGAACCTCGAGCGCCGCACCGGTCATCTCCTTGTCGAGGTAGCCGAAGATATTGGGCGTTTCCTCCGCGGGCGTCTCGGTCTCGCCCGCCTGCAGGATCGCTTGATCGACGCGCTCGCGCAGCGCGGAGACGGCCTTTTCCCGGCTCTCAAGCTTTTGCGTTTCGACCTGGACGAGCTCGACGAGGTTTTGCGGCGTGCGGTATTCGCGATCCTCAAAAAGTTGCGCGTTTGCGGCAAACAGCAGCCCGGCACCGACGGCGACGAGCCCCACGGACAGCGAGGAGCCCTGGGGATGCCACCACGGGTACGTGCGCTTTGTCACGCGCAACATTTCCTTTCGGCCAATTTAGGTCACGTTCTTGCTCCAGACTAAGCTAAGAGAAGTTGTCCTGCCTATCCCCGTGGAGGATGTCGTGCCGAAGTCACGCAATCGTAAGAAGCCTGGAGCAACCCCGTCCGCTACCCCGCGCAAGACCGGCGCGATCGAGTCCCCCAGTTGGTGGGCTCCGGTGATGGTGGGCCTCATGATTTTTGGCCTGGCCTGGATCGTCGTGACGTACCTGATGGGCGGGCGCTGGCCGCTTCCGATCGGCAACTGGAACCTCGCCGTCGGCATCGGCCTCATGATGTCCGGCTTCCTCATGACGATCAATTGGCGATAACGCGCGAACTGCCTACGCTGGTACGTAACAGCCCGAATCGTTGGTCCTGACAAGCTTAAAGGAGCGGCTATGCCGAACGTACCTGACATCACCCTGCGCGATGGCGCAATCATTCCCCAGCTGGGCTTCGGCGTCTGGCAGGTCGAGGACGACGTCGCCGAAACGGCCGTAACCCAGGCCCTTTCCGACGGCTACCGCCTGATCGATACCGCCCGCATCTACGGCAACGAGGAGGGCGTCGGCCGCGCGATTGCCGCGAGCGATGTCGCCCGCGAGGATGTCTACCTCACGACGAAGCTGTGGAACAAGGACCAGGGGCGCGATAAGGCGCTGCGGGCCTTTGACGCCTCGCTTGAGCGCCTCGGCACCGATTACGTCGATCTCTACCTCATCCACTGGCCATGCCCGAAGGATGACCTGTACGTCGAGACCTGGAAGGCGCTCATCGAGATCCGCGCCTCCGGCCGCGCCAAGTCGATTGGCGTCTCGAACTTCCTGCCGCATCACCTGCAGCGCATCATCGACGAAACCGGCGAGATCCCGGTCCTGAACCAGATCGAGCTGCACCCCTACCACCAGCGCGCGGACCTGCGCGAGCTGCACCACGAGTACGACATCGCCACCGAGGCCTGGTCCCCGCTGTCCTCGGGCCACGGTCTGCTCGACGACGAGGTCGTCGCAGCGGTCGCGAAGGAGGCGGGCGTCACGCCTGCACAAGCCGTGCTCGCCTGGCACCTCGCGATCGGCAACGTCGTCATCCCGAAGTCCGTGACACCGGAGCGCATTACCGAAAACCTTGCCGCCGTCGACGTCGAGCTTACGCCCGACCAGATCGCCGCGATCAGCGGCCTGGAGCGCGGCGCCGCCACCGGCGCCAACCCGGACGAGGTCTACATCGATCTGTGGGGCTAGGCGCTCCCAGTAACGACGAAAACTCCCGCACCCCGCTTTCGCGGCAGGGTGCGGGAGTTTTCCACATGGTTATCCCCAATTGGGGATAATTACACGAGTGTAAGACCGACCGATGAGTACTTCACGATGATGGCCGCGACGAGCGCGACGAAGACGACGGCGCTCGTGGCCCACGCGCCCCAGTGCCACTTGCGCTGAGCGCTTGTAATGAAGCCGTAGGCCAGGGTCGCTCCGGTGATGAGGCCGCCCAGGTGGGCCTGCCAGGAGATCCCGGCGACGAAGAACCCGTAGGCGAGGTTGATCGCGATGAGGATCGTGATCGCCCGCATGTCCGCCTTGGCCTTCTTGTTCAGCACGAACAGCGCCCCGAACATGCCGAAGATCGCGCCCGATGCGCCCACGGCCCCGGTGTACCAGTCCATGCTCGTGGTTGAAGCCAGCAGCAGCACGAAGACGGAGCCGCCGAACGCGCTCAGCAGATAGAGCAGGATGTAGCGCACCTTGCCGAGCACCGGCTCGAGCCCCTGGCCGATCATCCACAGCGCCAGCATGTTGAGCGCGAGATGCCACAGCCCGCCGTGCACGAATGCGCTCGTGATGAAGCGCCACGGCTCGTCCGGTCCGAGTGCCGGCACGAACATCAGCGCGCGCGGCAGGGCTGAGAAGATCCATGCAAGCACCTGCATGCCGACGCACAGGTAGATCAGCCACATCGTCACCGTGGTGGTGCCGGTAAAGCGGCCGACCTTGGCGCCGCCGAGCGTTCGAGCGACGGGTGCGCGCTTGGAAAACTCCCGCGCGCAATCCACGCACCGCACGCCGACGGGCGCCTGCACCTGGCATTTCGCGCAGGTCGGGCGCCCGCAGCGCTGGCAGGACACATACGTCACCTGGTCCGGGTGGCGCGGACACGTCGGCTGGTTCTCGGGCGAGTGCTCCCCGTAGGAGGCAGTCATAAGAGAGGTTCTTACTCCTGGTCGATGGTGATGGAGGAAATGACGACGTCGCTGACGGGCCGCGACTGGTTCGTCTTGACCGCCGAGATCTTGTCGACGACCTCGCGCGAGGCCCCGTCGGTGACCTTGCCGAAGATCGTGTGCTTGCCCTGCAGCCACGGGGTGGGCACGGTCGTGATGAAGAACTGCGAGCCATTGGTGCCACGGCCGCCGCGCTTGCCGGCGTTGGCCATGGCGAGCAGGTAGGTGTCGTTGAAGGTCAGCTCGGGGTGGATCTCGTCATCGAACATGTAGCCGGGCCCGCCGGTGCCGGTGCCCAGCGGGTCACCGCCCTGGATCATGAAGTCCGGGATGACGCGGTGGAAGATGACATCTTCGTACAGCGGGCGGTTGGTCGGCTCGCCGGTTTCCGGATCGGTCCACTCCTGCTCGCCCGTGGCGAGGCCAACGAAGTTTTTGACCGTGACCGGTGCGTGGTTTTCAAACAGCTCGACGTTGATGTCGCCTTCTGAGGTATGGATTGTCGCTCTCATGAGCTTTAGTGTTCCACGTTCGGGGCGGCTCTGCCCAGACGGCGGCCCACAGTGGGCCACCAGTGAACACCGCGGCGCACAAGCCGCGTTCCGTCACGGCCTGCCGCCAGGACATAAGGAAGGGTTGATCCCGCTTTCCGCCAGTTCTACCAAACAAACAACCAATCCACGAAAGGTCCACGTGGGACGAATCGACGGGACAAGAAGGATGCAGAAAATGGGACCAACCCTCAGCTGGGATTCTATCCCAGTAAACGGCCTTCCGGATCGTCGTGAGCGCCTCGCTGCCACTCCTTCGTCATATAGTGAAACCTCAATGGCCGTAAGATGACCAAATACGTCGAAGTCCGCACTGCGACGAACTGCGCGTGCGCGGCAAACAGGGCAAGATAGATACCAGCAGCCACGCATCACAGGCGTGGTGGGAATCAACAAGAATGAGGAGTCCCCATGGCGATCAGCTGCAAGAAGAAGAAGATCGAGAAGAAATCGGCTCTCGCCGCCAAGAGTGCGCGCTCTGCTGCCAAGGATGCGGGATCCCTGGTGTCGGAAGGCGCGAGCGACCTGACGAAGCGTGCCGCCGAGTTCTTTGGCCAGGCTCAGGATTGGGCCGAGCCACGCGTCAAGGATGCCCTGGATTCAGGCAAGGATGCCTACGCCAAGGCCCGCAAGGAGACGGTGAAGTTCGCGGCTCCGAAGATTGAGCATGCCACGGAGGCCGTCCGCCCGCGCGTGGATCACGCCTACGAGGCCATCAGCGAGGACTACCTGCCGCGCATCCAGAAGGCCATGCACGACGCCGCGAAGGCCGCGCAGTCCGGCAAGCCGCTGGACAAAAAGGCCAAGAAGGCCGGCAAGGCTGCCCGCAAGGCGCTGACGACGAAGACCAAGAAGAACACCGCCGCCAAGACCTTCGGCTGGATCATCGTCGGATCCGTCGCTGCCGGCGCAGGCTACCTGCTGTGGCGTCGCACTCAGCCGATCGAGGATCCCTGGGCCGAGGAGTACTGGAACGAGGCCGAGGCCACCTCGGCGCGCGCCGTACCCCAGCACAAGGAGTCCCCGCTCGTGGAAAAGGCGAAGGAAGCCGCCGAGAATGTCAAGGAAGGCGCCAAGAAGGCTGCCGACGCGGTGGCGACCAAGGCCGAAGACCTGAAGGACAAGGCCGAGGACCTCAAGGACAAGGTCACCGGTACGGGCGAGGCCGCTGGCGCGACGGGCGTTGGCGCGCAGGGCAACGTCAAGGTCGATAAGGACGTCGCGAAGGACCTGAAGGATGCCAAGCCCGCGGGCTCGGTTTCCACGACCCCGGCCGATGAGAAGATCGGCGAGGTTCGCAAGGATCTGAAGGACGCCTCCAAGGACATCAAGGAGGCGGCCGACAAGGCTAAGGCCTCTGCCGACAAGAAGATCGACGATCTGAAGAAGTAGCTCGATCACGTAGACGCAGGCGGCGGGACCATCTGGTCCCGCCGCTTCGTCGTTGCCTGGGCTAGTCGTCGACGTCGAGGCGCAGCAGCCGGTCGTCATCCGGGCCAGGATCGCCCCGCCCGTCGGTGTTGTTCGTCAGCACCCAGACCTCACCCGTGGGGCTGACCGCGACGTCGCGAAACCGCGTGTTCTCTTCGTCAAGGTAGAGCTGCTGCTTGCTCGGATCGGCGAGGTTTACGCGCCGGATCGACCGGCCGCGCAGGTTGGCGATGAAGACGTCCTCGCCGCGGATCGCTATCCCGCTGGGGCTCGCCTCGCTCGTCGCCCACTGGGCGACGGGATCGAGGAAGGCGCCGCCCGAATCGCCCTCGGCTTCGGGCCAGCCGTAGTTTCCGCCGGGCTCGATGCGGTTAAGTTCGTCGAACGTTGATGCGCCGAACTCCGAGGCGTACATAGTGCCGTCGGCCGTCCACGCAAGCCCTTGAACGTTGCGGTGGCCGTAGCTGTAGACGAACGAGCCGTCGAAGGGATTATCGGCCGGGCGGCTGCCGTCGGGGTTGAGGCGCAGGATCTTGCCGGCAAGCGAGTCGAGATCCTGGGAGAGCTCGCGTTGGCCTGCGTCGCCGGTGCCGACGTAAAGCTTGCCGTCGGGGCCGAAGGCGATACGGCCGCCGTTATGGTTGCCCGCGGCGGGGATGCCCTCAAGGATCGTCTCCGGTTCGCTGAGGCGGAGCTGGCCGCCGTCGTCTGTCAGGCCGTAGCGCTGAACGCGATTGCCGTCCTCGGCGGTGGAGTAGACGAAGAGGTCGTCGCCGGTGACGGCGAGCCCGAGTAGGCCGCCCTCGCCGCCGTGCTGGACACCCTCGATCGTCGCGACCTCGGTGAGGAGGCCATCGCGCAGGGCGAGGATTCGGCCGGTGTCGCGTTCGCTGATGAGGGGGACGTCGCGGTAGAACGCGATCGACCAGGGCGCCTTGAGTTCGCTGGCGAGGGCCGCGCCGTCCTCGGCGTTTTCGGCGCTCGCGCTCTGCGAGGCGCTCGGCGAGGCGGCGGGCGGCGCGGGAGAGCTACAGCTCGCAACAGCGAGCGCCGCGATGAGAGCTAGCGTACTGGCCCGGTGTTTTGGCGTCATGTTCTTCCCTCGGTTGCCCCATTCCCGCTGGCTTCGACCTTGCGGCCGATCGCGCGCGACGGCGGGAGCGAGCATGGCGCCATTGTTGCACTGATCGCGCGCGAGGGGGCGGGCCGTGGTGGGATGGAGCCATGAACGAACCGAGCGTGCTCGCCATCATTCTCGCCGGCGGCAAGGGCTCGCGCCTCGGCGCACTCACCGACACGCGCGTCAAACCCGCGCTCCCGATGGGCGGCAGCTACCGGCTGATCGACGTCTCGCTCTCCAACCTCGTGCACAGCCGAATCCGCGATATTTGGCTCATCGAGCAGTACCTGCCGCATTCGCTCAACGAGCATCTCTCGCACGGTCGCCCGTGGGATTTGGACCGCAATTACGGCGGTCTCATCCTCTCGCCACCGTTCGAGGGCGGACACGGCGAGGGGTTTGCGACCGGCAATTCCGACGCGCTTTACCGCCACCGCGAGCGCCTGGCGGAAGCGAGCGCCGACCTCGTCCTCGTGCTGTCCGCCGACCAGCTCTACACGCTCGACTTCCGCGACGTCATCGCCACCCACCTTGCAGCGGACGCCGAGCTCACAATGGTCACGACGCGCATCGCCGATGACTGCTCGCGCTATGGGGTCGTGACCGCCGATGAGGACGGTCGCGTCACGGCCTTTGACTACAAACCCGAGAAGCCCGCGGGCAACCTCATCACCGCCGAGATCTTCTGCTACTCGCGCACCGCACTCATCGACGCCCTCGACGAGCTGCACGCCGCGCATGGCGAACTCGGGGATTACGGCGAAGACCTCGTGCCGCATTTCGTGTCCCGCGGCAGCGCCGTCGAACACCGCATGAGCGGGTACTGGATGGACATGGGCACGCTGCAGTCCTACTGGACGGCCCACCTGCAGCTCATCGACGGCGACGGCGCCATCCTCGACGCGCCGCAGTGGTCGATCTACACCGCGGCGCCGCAATTCATGCCCGCGCGCGTGGACGGCGACGTCTCGGCTTCGCTTATCGCCGCGGGCGCGTGCGTTTCTGGCACCGTCGAGCACAGCGTCATCGGCCCGGGCGCGAGCATCGAAGCCGGCGCGATCATCCGCGATAGCGTCGTCCTGAACGGCGCCACGATCGGCGCGGGCGTCGAACTCACGAACTGCATCGTCGACCTCGACGCGCACGTCACGGGCGGCGGGCCGCGCGGCAGCGAGGGCGTCGTCACGCTCATCGGCGCCGATGGCCTCATCGCCGAGCGCCAGCCCTTCGATACCGGCGCCGCACTCCCCCGCGGGTTCGGCGGCGCGTAGGCTCGTCGCATGCCCCGGCTGTTTCTTGGCCAGCGGCTCTTCGACGCCGCCATGGCGCCGCTGACGCTGCTGCGCCGCGAGGCCCTGTTCGCGAGCCTGCTCGATACCTCCGGGGTGCGCGCCGACGAGCACGCGGCGCGGCAGCAGTATCGAGCGTTTCGTGCAAGGCGACATTCGAGCCATTCCAGCGACGAACGACGCTGCCGATCGCGTCATCTCCTCGCTCGTCATTCACCACGTCCAGCCGGACGAGCACGCGGCCACGTTCGCGGAGCTCGCGCGCGTGCTGCGCCCCGGCGGGACACTCTTCGTCATCGAGATCGCGCGGCCGACGACGCGCTGGGCGCGCCTGGCTTTCGGGTGGCACAGCTGTGTGCGCGCAGCCCTACCCGAGGCACGGCTGCGCGAGCTCGCCCGCGACGCCGGATTCACCTGCATCGCCACGGCAGCGACGGCCCCCTGGGTGCGCTGGCTGCGGGCTACAAAGCCCTAGCGCCTCGCCGCTAGTGCCGCAGGTAGACGACCTGCCAGCCGCGCAGCTGCCCGGCGGTGACGTCCTCGCTCGCGAGGACGACCTCGGCTCCGGCCGGCCACCACTGCTCGGGTACGTCGACGTCCTCACGCGAGAAGTTCGCGAGCGCCGTCAGCCGCTCCTCCTCCAGGGTGCGCCGCACCGCCCACACGGTGGGCCGCTCGGCATCGATAAGTGCCGGTGAGAGCAGCTCGAAGTCGCCTGCCACGAGGACGGGCAGCTCCCTGCGCAGCGCGATGAGCTCGCGGTAGAACTCGAAGACGGAGCCCGCCACGCCCACCTGCGCCGCCGCGTTGATCTCGCGTGCCGCCGGATTAATCGCAAGCCACGGCTCACCGGTCGTGAACCCCGCGCCCGGCTCGTCGCTCCACTGCATGGGCGTGCGCGCATTATCGCGATTCACCCGCGCGATACCGGGCAGGAGCTCGGCGAAACTGCGTCCCTCGGCGGCCCGCGCGGCAACGTAGTTCAGCACCTCGAGATCGCGGAACTCGCTGAGGTCGGCCCACGGGACGTTGATCATCCCGAGTTCCTGGCCCTGGTAGACGTAGGGCGTGCCGCGGTGCGCGTGCAGCATGCCCGCGAGCGCCTTCGCGGATTTCGCCCGCCACTCCTCCGCCTCATCGCCCCACCGGCTCACCGAGCGCGGCTGGTCATGATTCTCGAAGTACAGCGAGTTCCAGCCGACCTCGCCCATGCCCTCCTGCCACGCCGCAAGATTGCCCGCGAGGTCCGCGAGCCGCATCTCGGGCCGCTCGACGGCGAACTTATCGGCGGGATTGTTATCGAGGCCGACGTGCTCGAACTGGAAGACCATGTCGACTTCCCGCCGCGCCGGATCCGAGCATTTCAGCGCATCATCCAGCCCAATTCCGGGCGTTTCGCCGACGGTTAAGAATGTGCGATCCGGGTAGGCGTCGAAGACCTCGCGGTGCATCTCTGCCAAAAACTCGTGGAACCGCGGCCCGTTCGCGCACGCCTCGAAGCAGGAGCCGCGCCCCGTCGGCCCGACGGGCCCATCCGGCAGTCCCTCAACCTTCGAAATGAGGTTGATGACATCCATCCGGAACCCGTCCACCCCGCGCTGAAGCCACCACCGCATCATCGCGTAGATCGCCTGCCGCACCTGCGGGTTCTCCCAGTTCAAATCCGGCTGCTTGCGCGAGAACAAATGCAGGTAGTACTGCCCACTGGCCTCATCCAACTGCCACGTCGACCCGGAGAAAAACGACTCCCAGTTGTTCGGCTCGCTGCCATCGGGCTTCGGATCCCGCCAGATGTACCAGTCGCGCTTGGCCGAATCGCGCCCGCTCGCCGATTCGACGAACCACGGGTGTTCATCGGAAGTGTGATTGACGACGAGATCCATCACCAGCCGGATATCGCGCTCGTGCAGCGCCGCCACCAGCTCATCGAAGTCCGCAAGCGTCCCGAAGGTGGGATCGATCGCCTGATAGTCGGAGATGTCGTAGCCATTATCGTCCTGCGGCGACTCGTAGATCGGCGAGAGCCACACGACCCCGACGCCGAGCTCCGCCAGGTGATCGACCCGCTCGATGATCCCGCGCAGATCGCCAATGCCATCCCCGTTCGAATCCGCGAAGGAGCGCGGATAGATCTGATAGACGACGCGATCGCGCCACCACTGGTTCAGCTGCGGTTTGGTGTTCACAGCTCTACCGTAGGCATAGTTTCGCGGAAGTCCCACATCTGTAGTACGAGTGTCTCAAGTCGCCAGCCAGACCTTCATTTAGCCTGAGTAGGAAGACGAATCCCTTCAGACTGTCACCCACTACGCAGTAAATTCATCGCTTTACGGTTGAGCGAGACCGTGCTAGCTTGTCTGTTGTCTGACGTCTGATCAGACGTACCAGTCGAAGGAGACGTGATGAGAAAATCTCGCCGCCTAACATTAGGCGCTGCTGCAACCGCCATATTTCTCGCCCTGCCGATTTCTGCCCAGGCCGCGGACGACTATGACGCCGATCCGCTGTGGACGGGCCAAAAGCCCTTCTACACCGAACAGACCCTCGCCATGGGCGGCGACGGCCTCTTCCCCAATTACCGGATCCCCGCCCTGACGGTCACAAACGAGGGCACCGTCCTCGCCTCTTACGACGGCCGCCCCACGGGCATCGACGCTCCCGGCCCCAACTCGATCCTGCAACGCGCCTCCAGCGATAACGGCGCCACCTGGGGCGAGCAGACCGTCGTGAACGCCGGCAAGGCCAGCCACCCGAAGGAAGGCTATTCCGATCCGAGCTACCTCGTCGATCGCGAAACGGGCACGATCTTCAACTTCCACGTCAAGTCCTACGATCAGGGCTTCTTCGGCTCGAAGCCCGGCGTCGATCCGAGCGACCGCAACGTCCTGCACGCCGTCGTCGCCGAGTCCCATGACGACGGCGCGACGTGGACGACGCGCAACATCACCGCCGACATCACGCCCGACCTCTCGGTCAAAGCGCGCTTCGCCTCCTCCGGCCAGGGCATCCAGCTGAAGTACGGCAAGTACGCCGGTCGCCTCATCCAGCAGTACGCGATCCTGCCCGCCCAGGGCAGCCCGCTCGCCGTCTCGATCTACTCCGACGATCATGGCAAGACCTGGCAGGCCGGCGAGCCCTTTGGCCCCGCGATGGACGAGAACAAGACGGTCGAGCTCTCCGATGGCACGATCATGTTGAACTCGCGCGATTTCGACGCCCAGAGCTACCGCAAGGTCGCCTACTCCACCGACGGCGGCCACACCTACGGCCCCTGGACGCTGGATAAGAACCTCATCGATCCGCGCAACAACGCCTCCATCGTGCGGGCGTACCCGAACGCCGAGGAAGGCAGCGACAAGGCCAAGGTCCTGCTGTTTTCCAACGCCGCATCCAAGACCTCGCGCAGCAATGGCACGGTCCGCGTTTCCTGCGACGACGGCCAGACCTGGCCGGTGTCCAAGGTCTTTACCACGGGCGCAATGGCGTACTCGACGCTCGCGACCCTGCCCGACGGCACCATCGGCCTGCTGTGGGAACCGGGGCATAACGGCATCGTCTTTTCCAAGTTCAACATGGCCTGGCTCGAAGGCGTCTGCGCCCCGATGACCGCCGACGAAACGACGATCGAGCGCGGCACCTCCGAAACGGTCGAGGTCACGATGCAAAACCAGCTCGGCCCGGTCCTGAAGATCGATTCGATCACCGCGAACGCCCCCGAGGGCTGGAGCGTCGACGTCGATGCCCCCAAGCGCGTGCAGCCGCACCGCTCCACGAGCTTCGACGTGAGCATCACCGTGCCCGCGAGCGCCGCCGGCGGAACCTACGAGATCCCGCTAACGCTCACGACCAACAAGGGCCGCACCTCCCAGGGCGTCCTGACGGTCATCGTGCCACGGACCGCCGACGAGGTCGATGGCCGGATTTCGGTCAAGGCGACGCACACGAACCCGAAGTCGGGCCCGTACGCGATCGGCGAGGTCCTGCGCTTCAACTTCGAGGTCACCAACCTCTCCAGCGCCACCACCACGGTCGTGCCGACGGGCAACCTGGAGAACCTCGACCCGAATAACGCGCGGCAAAACTGCCGCTACCGTCAGCTCGGCGGGAACGCATCCTACACCTGCACATTCCCTTTCCACGTGGTGACGCAGGCGGACCTCGACGCGGGTTCCTTCACCCCGAACACGAGCTGGGTCTCGACCTCCGGTAGTGACGTCACGACGGTGAATCTGTCCGAACCCACCGTGACGCTCAAGTAGCCTCGCCAAACCGGCCGCCGCCCCAGTCTCCCGGGGCGGCGGCCCTACAACACCAGAGCCGTGGCCGACCTCGTCACCAAGGCGACGCGTCACGGGTGAGCCGGCTGGGCTAGCAACGCCTTCAGCACCTCGGGGTCCTGCAGCTCCATCCACGCGATGACGTCCTGGTAGGTCGTGCAGTAGGTCTCCTCTTTGCCGCACGTGTCCGCCATAAAGGAGGCCACGGCCGGATTGAAGGCGTTGCCGGACCAGTTATTGAAGTGGTTGCCGATGACGAGCGGCGCCCGGTTGCCGCCGAACGCCTGCTCGTACATGTAGTCATAGGTCTGGCGCGCGGCGCGCGTCATCTCCGCCGTCTTGGACTTATCGTCCTTGCCGCCATTGAACTTGATCCAGAAGTTGTAGTCCATCGCCATGACGGTGGGCGACTTATAACCCGGTTTGTCGAAGGCCGGAGAGTTCACGACGGGCATCTGGAACTCCCAGATCCCGTCGATCTTTTCCGGCCACGACAGCCCATTGGACAGCACCATCGACGTGTCATAGGTGAAGCCGGCATCCTTCCACGCCGGGATCATCGCCTCGAGCTTTCCCTCCAGGCACGGCGTGCGCCCACCCTTGATGTGCTCGACGGGCACCTTCAGCTCCGGAAACGAGTCGTCGTAGCCGTTGATCGCCTTGTGCTCGGTGAGGAACTTCTTGAACTGCCCGATCTCATTCTTCCAATCGGCGGTGGACCAATCATTGCCCGACGGGCCGGCCCCGGCGCAGAAGTGGCCATTATAGTGCGTGCCGATTTCGTGGCCCGCGGCATACGCCTCGTTCAGGTCATTGACGAGCGTCGCGATCCGGTGCGAATCGCCACCGAATCCCACCGACGACTTGCCGGCCTTGTGCCCCGGTCCCTGGTAAGCGGTCTTGTGCTGGTCGTCGATGAAGTACGTGCCAGTCACGAACCCGACGAAGCGGGCGTCGGTCTTTTTGGCGACGGCCATGAACTCTTGCCACTTGGCGTGTGAGCCCGCGCCATCGAATGACACGATGATGAACTGCGGCGCCTTCTCGCCCGGTTTCAGCTTCTCCATCGGCACGTTGCTCGCCTTGCGGCCCGGCGGATTAGGCGTCGCGCTCGGCTGCTCAGATTCGCTCGGGCTCGGATCGGGCGAGGTCGTCTCGGTAGGCGAAGCGGCGGGTGGAGGCGTCGTTGCGGACGGCGAGCTGTCGTTCGGCGCCGGATTGCTGGGTGTACAGGCCGCGATCGCCAGGACGAGACAGGCACTGGCCGCTGCGGCGCGGGTCGATCGATTCATGGTGGAGCCCCCTGTCGTCCATCGATCACTCGATCCTACTCCGCATTGAGGAGATGTCACGGCCTCTGCGGGGCGCGCGCATCAAAAACAACTCACGTGGCACCGCTTGAGACAATGACACCGTGGGGTACAACGAAGAGTGGCATGCGCAAGTGGCTCCTGTGGTGCAGCACGTCGAGCGAACGAAACCTGGCGATGTTCTAGGGCTCTACGTGTTCGGCTCAACTGTGTCGAGTGGGTTGCGACCGGATAGCGACATTGACTTACTCATGATCACTAGGCGTTCGCTGTCTTGCGCTGAACGGCGTGATGTAGTGAGTCTTCTCCTTGCCTGCTCCGGATGGCGCGGTCATGCTGCGCGATTCCCTGAAGCCCAAGATCGGCGTCCGATTGAACTAACCAGCGTGGTGAGAGCGGAGACCGTGAACTGGGAGGAAGTCCCGGCACGCGATTTTCAATATGGTGAGTGGCTGCGGCATCACTATGTCGAAGGCGAGCTCCCGGTCGCATCGACTGATCCGGATGTCACCGTGCTGACAGCTACCGCGCAGCAAGCTAACCAAGTGTTGCTAGGTCCGCCTCTGACATCATTACTGCCCACAGTTCCGACTCAGGTCCTGCGTCGTGCTGTAGCCGATTGTGTCGAGGAGGTCGTGGCCGGGGTCGAAGGAGACGAGTGCAATGTTCTCCTTACTCTTGCGCGAATTCTGGTGACACTCGAAACCGGAAAGATCGTTCCGAAAGATGAGGCGGTGGGCCAGATCGGAGCGATGCTCTCGGATGCGGACCGTGCTGTGTTGGAGCGCGCTCGAGACCGCTACCTCGGAATTGATGGTGTTCGGTGGACTGTGGGAACTGAGGCCAGCACTGAGCTAGCGCATCGGCTCGCAAAGATGGCCTCGCGCTACGTTGTTGAATGACAGGGGCAATGACATGGACCAGGGGCCAAGCACGCCCTGCTCTCGAGACCAGCTCCAATGCGCCCATCATTCTCACGCAGACAAACCTGTGGCAATCTGCATCGCAAGGCAGCCCCGAAGCAGAAGAGTCCCTTACGGCAAGAGTGCCTTTATTCCGTTAGCAAGGATCTCTTGCGGACTGATGTGGTGCGTCGCGTGGAGTCGCGCGTACGTGGGGGCTTGCTCAGGGTCGATAGTGACTCGCTTTTCGTCGGGTGCCATGGGTGCGGTCAGGGAAGAACCGATCACCAGGTTGGACAATCGGTAGGCAGTTCCCAGCGGATCCGGCGCGCCCGCTTGTTCGAGCAGGACGCACATCCGCTCGGATAGGGCCAGGTAGGCGGGGCCCCTGGGTGCGCGCATGCCAATGACCAGACCGGCCCAGCGGTGGGTGGTGAGGTGCGCGAAGAAGGCTTGCATCAGGGAGGGCAGGTCGGCCTTGCGGATCGCCTCGGACATCAAGGGATCGTCTGCGAGCGCTGTGTCGAGAGCGAGGTCAAACAGATCGTCGACTGATTCCACCCGCGAGTAGAGGCTAGCTGGGGCGACGCCGACCTGTTGCGCCACGGATCGCAGAGTGAGGGCCCTCAATCCGCCTTCGTCCAGCAGTCTCACGGACGCCCTCGCAACCTTCACGATGTCCACTGCACGGAGACGTTGCACAGGTTTGCAGTGTTCCCAGTAGCTCACCGCACCACCCTAACCGAACATGCTTCAGTTAGCTATCCAATCTATGTTAGGTTAAGAGGATGCTGGATGCCACCACCCTCCCAATCACCTTTAAGAACACTCGCCTACGTCCCCTGTCCGAGCTGGACGCGGAAGCATATGCAGCCGGCACCAAGGACGAGGCTGTGGGGCAGTTCGGTCACCTTCCCAAACCGGAATACAGCCCCGAGTCCGTGCGGCGGATGATCCAAGACGAGGTCGCAGCAGGTCTGTCATCGGGTAGGTTGGCAGTCCTCGCAGTTGCCGATGCAGAGACGGACCGGTTCGTAGGGTCCGTGGTGCTTTTCGGCGTCAGCTCCGAGGCTGCGGAGGTCGGGTTCTGGATTCATCCCGATGCACGGGGAGCAGGGCATGCTCGTCGAGCGTTGGAACTGGCATCGCGTTTGGCAGACAACAGTGGTCTTCGATTCCTGACTGCACGCACGCTCCCGGAGAACCGAGCCTCGCAGCGCTGCTTGACGGCCGCGGGGTTCCGTTTGGTTGAGCAACGCGTCGGGACTACGCCTGCAGGACGCTCCGAGGAGTTGTTTCACTACCGACGCGACCTTGCGCCTAGCGTTCAGTGGCCCTTGGCGACGGAGCGATTGCGCCTCCGTCTGCATAACGCAGACGATGCCGGATGGCTTCACGAGCTGTACTCGCAACCAGATGTTGCCCGTTACCTGCTGGACGAACCGTGGACCGCGGAAGTCGCCCGTGACAAGCTCGCCGAGCGCCTGGGCAAGACCGGCCTCGATGGTGAGAGTGGTTCGCTTGCGCTGGTCATCGAGCTTGAGGGCGTCGCGATCGGGGATGTAGTTCTGTGGCTCACCAATGACGAGCACGACCAAGGCGAAATTGGGTGGGTCCTCGACCCGAGACACGGTGGAAGAGGTTTCGCCAGCGAGGCTGTGCAGGCAGTGCTCGCTCTCGGGTTCGACCACTACAAGCTTCACCGCATCACCGCACAGATGGATGCTCGCAATAGCGCCTCCGCAGCACTGGCCAGCCGCGTAGGAATGAGGCTCGAAGCACATCACGTTCAGGACTGGTTTAGTAAGGGCGAATGGACCGACACCCTCGTCTATGCGCGACTTGCTTCTGAGAACGCGCGCTAAGAATCGGGAGCCAGACTTTCGAGCTCCCTGATACGCGGTGGGCTTAGAAAAGCTACAAGGCCCGAACCGAAACCATCAACGATGGCAAGGGTTCGAGCCTTGTGGATCGAGTGGAGCCAAGGGGACTCGAACCCCTAACCCCCTGCTTGCAAAGCAGGTGCGCTACCAATTGCGCCATGGCCCCTAGTGCGAAACAGTCTACTTCTGCAGCGCGATGAGATCTTCGGGAGTCTCGCCGAAGCTGTCGGTGACCTCGGCCCAGATGTCGCGCTCTTCGCGCTCTTGCTGGATCCGAACCCACAGGGCGTAACCGGCGATGGAAGCTGCGGCGATTGCCAGAATCTTCTTCACGTTGCCCTCCTTAGGCGAGTACGTGGTGGGCCTAGCTGGACTCGAACCAGCGACCTCTTCCTTATCAGGGAAGCGCTCTAACCGACTGAGCTATAGGCCCGTGACCGAATGAGAATATCCCATTTTGTCGGTCAATCCCAAACCGGGATGTGGTGTTCCCGCTCACTACTCCTCGACGAGGGTGACGTGGATGCCACCGACGAGGGACGCGACGATGTTGTAAAGGAACGCGCCGATAGTCATGAGGGCTGTCAGCAGGATCGTGTTCGCGATCGCGACGATCGTGGCCAGCGAGATGACCTTATCGAAGTGCAGGTAGCCGAGCAGCTTGGAGAACTCCCCGGAGGAGGTATCGATCTCGCCGATGATCTTGGTGATCTGGGCGAAGACCTGGAAGGAGTCGAGCAGCAGCCAGGACAGCGCGGCAGCGATGACTGTCATGATGCCGATCGCGATCGATAGCAGGAAGCCGAGCTTCATGACCGACCACGGATCGACGCGCTGGATGATGCGGTAATCGACTGCCAGGCCCGTGGTTTCGCCCGTGCCGCGGCGCGCAAAGAAGCCGGTGCGCGGCTCATCGACCTCGGCGGGCTCACGGACGTCGCCTGCCTCGTCGTAGGTGAGGACATCGTCCTCGCTCGGGGGCGGCGGGGAGACGAGTCGCGGGCGATCCTCGTTGGTGTTGTCCTGGCTCATTAGGCCTCCTCAGCCGACTCGGCGTCGTCTTCGTCGTCGGTCTCGTTGTTCAAAGTGATCGCGATGATGCGATCGCCCTTGTCCGGTTTGGCGAACGTCACGCCCTGGGTGTTGCGTCCGGTGCGGTTAACCTCCGCAACCTTTGTACGCACGATCTTGCCACGTTCCATGATGACGAGGACCTCATCATCGTCGTGAGTCACCAATGCGCCGATCAAATCGCCGCGGGCGTCGACGAGGTTGGCGACCTTCACGCCCATGCCACCGCGGCCCTGGACCCGGTATTCGGACAGACGCGTGCGCTTGGCGAAGCCGCCCTCCGTGACGACGAAGAGGTCGGCGTCGTCTTCCACGACGTCCATGGTGAGTAGCTCATCACCGTCACGGAAGCGCATGCCGCGTACGCCGGAGGTTGCGCGGCCCATCGGGCGCAGGGCCTCGTCGGTGGCGGTGAAGCGTAGCGACTGGCCCTTCTTGGAGACGAGGATGAGATCGTCGCCGACGCAGGCCAGGCGGGCGGAGACGAGCTGATCGGCGTTGCCGTCCTCGTCCTCGCGCAACCGGATGGCGATGACGCCGCCGCTGCGGTTGGAGTCGTACTCGGTGAGGTAGGTCTTTTTCACGAGGCCTTCGCGCGTGGCGAGGACGAGGAAATCGGCCTGCTCGTAGTCCTTGATCGCGAGCACCTCGGCGATGTGCTCCTCGGGCTGGAATGCGAGGAGGTTCGCGACGTGCTGGCCCTTGGCATCGCGCCCGCCCTCGGGCAGCTCATAGGCCTTGGCGCGGTAGACGCGCCCGAGGTTGGTGAAGAACAACAGCCAGTGGTGCGTCGTCGTGGTGAAGAAGTGCTCGACGATGTCGTCTTCGCGCAAGGCGGCGCCACGCACGCCCTTGCCGCCGCGGCGCTGGGAGCGGTAGTTGTCGATGCGGGTGCGCTTGGCGTAGCCACCGCGCGTGATAGTGACGACGACGTCTTCTTCGGGGATGAGGTCTTCCATCCGCATTTCGCCGTCGAAGGGCAGGATCGTTGTGCGGCGTTCATCGCCGTATTTCTCGACGAGGGCTTCGAGCTCTTCGCCGACGATGACGCGCTGGCGTTCCGGCTTGGCGATGATGTCCTCGAAGTCGAGGATCTGTGCCTTGAGGTCCTCGTATTCCTGCTGGATCTTTAGGCGTTCCAGGGCAGCGAGGCGGCGCAGCTGCATGGACAGGATCGCCTCGGCTTGGACCTCGTCGATGCCGAGCAGTTCCATGAGGCCGCTGCGCGCGTCCTCGGTGGTGCGCGAGGCGCGGATGAGGGCGATGACTTCGTCGAGGGCGTCGAGCGCCTTCATGTAGCCCTCGAGCAGGTGCATCCGTTCCTGCGCCTTGCGCAGCAGGTAGCGCGTGCGGCGGACGATGACCTCGAGCTGGTGGTTGACCCAGTGGCGGATGAAGCCGTCGAGCGAGAGGGTTCGCGGAACGCCGTCTACGAGCGCCAGCATGTTTGCCGGGAAGTTCGCCTGCATCGCGGTGTGCTTATACAGGTTGTTGAGCACGACCTTCGCAACGGCGTCGCGCTTGAGCACGATGACGAGGCGCTGGCCGGTGCGGCCGGAGGATTCGTCGCGGATATCGGCGATGCCAGGCAGGCGGCCTTCGTTGACGCCTTCGGCGATGCGCTTGAGCAGGCGGTCGGGGTTGACCTGGTAGGGAAGTTCGGTCACGACGAGGCAGGTGCGACCGTTGATCTCGTCGACCTCGACGATCGCGCGCTGCGTGATCGAGCCGCGGCCCGTGCGGTAGGCCTCCTCGATGCCGCGGTAGCCGAGGATCTGCGCGCCAGTCGGGAAGTCGGGGCCCTTGATGCGCTGCAGCAGCGCTTCGAGCAGCTCTTCCTTCTCCGCTTCGGGGTGCTCGAGCAGCCACTTCACGCCGTCGGCGACTTCGCGCAGATTGTGCGGCGGGATGCGGGTGGCCATGCCGACGGCGATGCCCTCGGAGCCGTTGACGAGGAGATTCGGGAAGCGCGCGGGCAGCACGACGGGCTCGAGCGAGCGGCCGTCGTAGTTTTCCTGGAAGTCGACCGTCTCGCGGTCGATGTCGCGCACCATCTCCATCGCGAGCGGCGCCATCTTGGCCTCGGTGTACCGCGGGGCGGCGGCGCCCTGATCGCCGGCGGAACCAAAGTTGCCCTGGCCGGTGACGAGCGGGTAGCGCATCGACCATGGTTGGACGAGGCGGACGAGGGTGTCGTAGATCGCCGAGTCGCCGTGCGGGTGGTAGTGACCCATGACGTCGCCGACGATACGCGCAGACTTGGAAAATGCGCTGTCGGGCCGGTAGCCACCGTCGTACATCGCGTAAAGAACGCGGCGGTGGACGGGCTTAAGGCCGTCGCGAACATCGGGCAGGGCTCGGCCCACGATGACGGACATCGCGTAGTCGAGGTAGGACCGCTTCATCTCGGTCTTCAGGTCGACCATTTCGATGCGGTCGCGGCCCTCGGTTACGACATCCAGCTCGTCGTTGGTCTGCTCATCGCTCACAGTGATACTTCTTTCGCGTCGTTAGTTCCGGCTAGATGTCGAGGAACCGGACGTCCTTGGCGTTTCGGTGAATAAAGCTGCGTCGGGATTCGACGTCTTCGCCCATGAGGATCGAGAAGATCTCGTCGGCCGCGGCAGCTTCACCGATCGTGACCTGTCGCAACGTGCGGGTCTCGGGGTTCATCGTGGTTTCCCACAGTTCGTGGTCGTTCATCTCGCCCAGACCCTTGTAGCGCTGGATCGCACTGTCCTTGGGCAGGCGGTTCCCGGCCGCGCGGCCCTCCTCGATCGCGGCGTCACGCTCGCGATCGGAGTAGACGTACTGGTGCGGCGCGTTCGTCCACTTGATGCGATACAGCGGGGGCTGCGCGAGGTAGACGTGCCCGTTTTCGACGAGCGGCTTCATGTAGCGGAAGAGAAGGGTCAGTAGCAGCGTCGAAATGTGCTGGCCATCGACGTCGGCGTCAGCCATGAGGATGATCTTGAAGTAGCGCAGACGATCGAGGTCGAATTCTTCGCCGATGCCGGTACCGAAAGCCGTGATGAGCGCACGCACTTCCTCGTTGGATAGCGCGCGATCCAGGCGAGCCTTCTCCACGTTCAGGATCTTGCCTCGCAGGGGCAGAATTGCCTGGGTTTCCGGGTCGCGGCCCTGCACGGCCGAGCCGCCTGCGGAGTCACCCTCGACGATGAAGATCTCGCACTTCGTCGCATCGCGCGAGGTGCAGTCCTTGAGCTTGCCGGGCATCGACGCCGACTCGAGTGCACCCTTGCGTCGCGTGGCTTCGCGCGCCTTGCGGGCTGCCATGCGGGCTGCGGCCGCTTGCTGCGACTTGCGAATAATGTCGCGAGCTTCCGAGGGATGCGCGTCAAACCAGTCGCCAAGCTTGGCGTATAGCTGCTGCTGGACGAAAGTCCGCGCTTCGGTGTTGCCGAGCTTGGTCTTCGTCTGGCCCTCGAACTGCGGCTCTCCCAGTTTGATCGAGATGACAGCGGTCAGGCCCTCGCGAATATCGTCGCCCGTGAGGTTGTCGTCCTTGTCCTTCAGCAGGCCCTTGTCCTTGGCGTACTTGTTGACGAGCGAGGTCAGCGCCGAGCGGAAACCCTCTTCGTGGGTGCCGCCTTCGGAAGTGTTGATCGTATTCGCGTAGGTGTGGACGGCCTCGGAGTATCCGTTCGTCCACTGCATGGCGATCTCTAGGGAGATCTTGCGCTCGGGATCTTCCGCGGAAAAATCGATGACGTCGGCGTGCACGGGCTCGACGCGCTTCGCTGAATTCAGGTATTCGACGAAGTCGTACAGGCCGCGTTCGTACAGGTAGGTCACCTCGCGGTGGCCGGCTACCGGATCGTTTTCGGTGCCTTCGTCATCGCCGGTGATCTCGTCGCCCGCGTCCGTTGCTTCATCGCGCTCATCGGTGAGCGTAATCTTGAGGCCCTTGTTCAAAAACGCCATCTGCTGGAAGCGTGCCCGCAGCGTTTCAAAGTCGAAGTCGACCGTTTCGAAAATTTCGGGATCCGGATAGAACGTCTGGCTCGTGCCGGTCTCGTCCGTCGGTTCACCCTTGCGGAGCTCACCGACCGGCTTTCCGCCGTCGGCAAAGGACTGGTACCAGGTGTAACCCTGGCGCTTGACGACGGTTTCGACCCTCGTCGACAGGGCGTTCACGACCGAGACACCCACACCATGCAGACCGCCGGATACGGCGTAGGAGTCGCCGCCGAACTTGCCGCCCGCGTGCAGAATCGTCATGGCTACCTGGACCGTCGGGATGCCTTCGGTCGGGTGAATGTCCACCGGAATACCGCGGCCATCATCATCAACGCGTAACCCGCCGTCGTTTTGGATCGTCACCTCGATGTGGGTGCAGTAACCGGCTAGAGCCTCATCAACAGCGTTATCGACGACCTCATAGACCATGTGGTGTAAGCCGCGCTCACCGGTGGAGCCTATGTACATGCCCGGGCGTTTGCGGACTGCTTCAAGCCCTTCGAGGACGGTAATACTGCTAGCACCGTAGTCAGGCCGATCCTCGGCGCTCGTTGCGTCAGCCACGATAGCGGTGTCTCCTTCAAGGCACGGGTACAGCCCGGCAACTCACGCTGACGTCGCACGACACCGAGGCGTTTTTCGCACGGGCTCTGAACTTGACCAGTCTACCGGAAATCCGACAAAC
Organism: Bowdeniella massiliensis; assembly: GCF_023634005.1. NCBI lineage: Bacteria > Bacillati > Actinomycetota > Actinomycetes > Actinomycetales > Actinomycetaceae > Bowdeniella > Bowdeniella massiliensis. The sequence continues at coordinate 109,268 of NZ_JALIQR010000004.1, read as the reverse complement.
CCGAAGTTACACACAGCCTGTGGATAGCTCTAGTTGTAGGTGTCACGCGGACCTCGACCCTTGACAACTCGAGGCCCTTTTTTCCAACTCGGTGCCGCCGGTCCAACAATCTTGATCTCGGTGACGATGCCATCGCCCGCCTCTTCCGCGATGCGGCGTTCGATTTGAGGCAACAACAGCTTGAGCTGCGTCGCCCACGCTGTCGATGACGTCCGAATCGTCAGGAGGCCGTCCTTGAATGACTCGGCTGAGCAGTGTTGAGCCGTCTGCGGACCGACGATCTCCGCCCAGTTGCCAAGGACAGCACCAACGCCAACCTCAGAAAACCAATCCCGCATCCGAACGAAGCGTTCGGCCACATCGGCGACCGGCTGCGGATCGCGCCGCGAGCGTTTCGCACCTGAACCGACGTCGCCCAGCCCCGGTCCCCCCAGCGGAACTGCATCCATCTCCTCGACGAGATCGTCCGCGTGAATCTGCCGCTGTCTCGCAGACCGGCCCCGACGGTAGACGTGTCCTCGCGTCATGCGTCGCGCCCGCTGATAGGCCATGAGCGCGGCTTCGTCGCTTATGTCATCGCTCATGATTCGTCTTTGCTGACCACTGAGTTTGCGACGGTGTAACGCTGGGCGTCGAGTTCCTCGGGTACATCCGAGGGCACCGCTGCCGTAACAAAAACCTGTTCGGCGCCTGCAACCATGGCTGCGAGTCGGCGCTGGCGCGAGGCGTCGAGTTCGGCGAAAACATCGTCCAAAATCAGGATCGGACTCGTGCGCCCATCGCTGTCGTTTCGGGCTCGAAGAAGCTCATAGGATGCCAAGCGCAACGCAAGCGCGAAAGACCACGACTCACCATGGGAGGCATAGCCGCGAGCGGGCAGCTCATTCAAGGTGAGCACGAGGTCATCGCGATGCGGCCCCGCCAATGTCAATCCGCGTTCAATCTCCCGAGCGCGATTATCGACGAGCGCCGACGCCAGGCGTTGTCTCATCTGGTCAAGATCTCGAAGCTCATCGAGCGGGACCTCCCCGAGCGAGGACTTGATCGAGATGGCCGCGGTGGACTGGCCGCTGGCAACTTCGTCGTACGCGGCCTCGACCAGGGGTTGTAACTCGGCGACCATATCCGCGCGCGCAACGATGATCTGCGCGCCCAGATCCGCAATTTGTTCATCCCAGACGTCGAGCGTTGACAGGTCGGGGCTACGGCCGGCGCGCTGCTGACCAAACGCACTCTTCAACAGCGCCGAGCGCTGCCTGAGAACTCGGTCGTAATCGGTCTTGACGCCACCCAGCCGCGGCGAGAACTGCACGAGGAGGTCATCGAGGAATCGGCGCCGATCGGAGGGATCACCCTTGACCAAAATGAGGTCTTCGGGCGCAAAAATCACGCAATGCACGATCCCGAGCAGTTCGCGCGTCTTTACCGGGGTGCGGTTCAGCCGGGCGCGATTGGCCTTGCCAGCAAGAATCTCAACTTCCAGCATGAGGCTGCGATCGCCGTCTTGGACCTTCGCCCTGATGACCGCTGCCGACTCTCCCGCCTTCACCAATGCCGTATCGGCTGCCACCCGGTGCGACGAGAACGTCGCGAGGTAGGCAATGGCCTCGACGAGATTGGTTTTTCCCTGGCCGTTCAGCCCGATCAGAGCCTGAGCACCCGTTGCGAACTGGACGACCTGGTGGTCGTAGGAACGAAACTGGTCTAGCGCTAGATCCGAGATGAACACGGTTGACTTAGGGAGCTAGATCCCCACCCGGAGGGGCATCAGCAGGTAGCGGAAGCTCTTGTCGTCATCACCGTCGAGCTTCTCCTGTCCCGTCAACGCCGCAGGCTTTGAAGGGTGAGTGAAGGAGAAACGAACGTACGGGGTGTGAATGACCGAAAGCCCATCCAGCAGGTACGGCGGGTTGTAAGCCGTGACGAGATCTTCTCCGACGAGGCTGGCTTGAACCGCTTCCGACGCCTGAGCGTTTTCGCCCTGGCCGGCCTCCAAGGCCAGTTCGCCGTCGGTAAACGTCAAACGAATGGGAGCATTGCGCTCGGCTACGAGTGCCACACGCTTGACAGCTTCGGTAAGGGCCGCGGTGTCGACGACCGCATGGGTCGGCATGGAATCAGGGAAGAGGCGACGCACCTTGGGGTAGTCACCCTCAACCAGCTGGGATGTTGTGTGCTTGCCGCCGGCTTCGAAACCAATGAGAGAGCCTTCGCCTTCGGCATCCAGCGTGATCTGGACATCCTCACCGGAGGTCATGGATCGAGCAACATCGGTAAGCGTCCGAGCGCGGACAAGAGCCGAGGTCGAAATCTCGGGATCCGTGGGGATCCAGGTCAGTTCGCGCAGCGCCAACCGGTACCGGTCGGTCGCCATCATGGTGATCTTTTCACCCTCGATCTCGACCAGAACACCGGTCAGCAAGGGCAGGGTGTCGTCACGCGAGGCCGCAATGGACACCTGGTTGACGGCATCGGTGAAGACCGCGGGCTCGACCTGGCCTGCAAGGCTCGGCATGTTCGGCAGAGCCGGGTAGTCCTCTAGTGGCATCGTCAGCAGGTTGAATCGGGAGGCTCCGCAGGTGAGCGACACATTCTGTTCATCCGATTCGATCGTGACCGGCTTGTTTGGAAGCGACTTACAAATATCTGCGAGCAGTCGCCCAAGAACGAGAACTTCGCCGTCATCGTCGATCTCGGCGGGTAGCTCACACTTGGCGGACACCTCGTAGTCGAACGAGGACAGCGTCAGTGCACCATCGCGAGCTGAAATCCGCACACCCGCAAGGACGGGAACTGCAGGACGGGTAGGCAGTGACCGAGCCGTCCACGTTACGGCTTCCGTCAACACATCACGATCAACCCTGAACTTCACGATCTCTCTCTTCTTCCGGTTGGCACTTCCCGGATCCTACCCAGGTTTCCTACGACTTAGAATCTCACGAATCGAGCTCCGACAGGACCATCCCCAGGTTTGGATCGGCCACATCCCGCCCGCCACAAGCCCAAGTACTTCGAGCTTTTGTCATTTCGCTTTTATAAGTAGTCATCATCATAGGGGGTGTTAATCCTGTGGAAAGGCCAAGTTTTTGGCGTGATCCCGCGGAGTTATCATGTGCATGGATTGTGGATAGTTTCAGGAGAAGTGGCGTCGTGCTGTGAGGAGCTCGTTGTCATCACCAAGCTATCCGCAACCGCCGAGCACGTTGTCCACGACAAATCGCCCTCACTCACAGCTGGTTAACAACTGCTGTGAATGAGAAGAACTACTGCCCTCCGCGCAGCGCGTGCTGGCGGATTCCCGTCGTGAGGTCCTTGACCTGCTGGTAGATGGTCGGCTCTTGAGCCAGCTGTGCGGTGATTTTCCGGCACGCATGCATGACGGTCGTATGGTCACGTCCGAAAGCATCGCCGATCTTCGGCAACGATAGGTCCGTCAGTTCGCGGCATAGATACATCGCGATTTGGCGAGCGGATGCGACGCTCTTGGAACGGTCGGGTGAGCGAAGGGTCTCGATAGAGATATCAAAGTGCTTCGCGGTTTGGGTCATGATCATCGTAGGAGTGATCTCCTGACCATTCGGGTCCGTGATGATGTCCTTCAACACGAGCTCAGCAAGACTGAGATTGACCGGCGTGCGGTTGAGATTCGCAAAGGCTGTGACACGGATCAGTGCGCCTTCGAGTTCACGGATGTTCGTGACGATCCGGGTAGCGATGTACTCCAGAACGTCGGACTCGACCTCAAGCTTTTCTGCTTGGGCCTTCTTGCGGAGAATTGCGATACGTGTTTCCAGATCCGGCGGCTGGACATCTGTCAGCAAGCCCATCTCGAAACGAGAAATCAGGCGATCGCCAAAGCCCTTGAGTTGTTTGGGCGGAATGTCGGAGGTGATGACGACCTGCTTGGAATTGTTATACAGCGTGTTGAACGTGTGGAAGAACTCCTCGACCGTCTGCTCCTTGCCCCCAAGGAACTGGATGTCATCGATCAGTAGCACGTCGACGTTGCGGTAACGGCGTTGGAAGTTCTCGGCTTTGTCGTCACGAATCGAGTTGATGAAATCGTTGGTGAACTCTTCGGAATTCACGTATTTTACTCGGATTCCCGGGAAGAGATGACGGGCATAGTGACCGATGGCGTGTAGCAGGTGTGTCTTACCAAGGCCCGATCCGCCGTAGATGAACAGTGGGTTGTATGCCTTGGCGGGAGATTCGGCGACCGCGGTAGCCGCTGCCTGCGCGAACCGGTTGGATGGTCCCGTCACGAATGTTTCGAATACGTACTTGGGATTCAGTCGTGCGGGATCCTCTTCGACGGGAAGGGCAGCGGTCGAAGCAAACGAACGAGTAGGAACCTCGGTAGGCGAGGATTCGGTGTCTCCGAAATCTGCTTGGATCACGTTGTCTGGCGCTGATTGTTCTGAGGAAGTGACAGCAGGAGCTGAGGTGGAAGGCTCTGGTGTCGCCGGAGAATTGATGGGGACAGAATTCAGTTCCGGATTAACGGCGAACAGGATGGAAAGCTTCTTGCCCGAGACATCCTCCACGGCCTGGTGCAACGGATCCCGCAGGAGTGTTTCCAAGTGATCACGAGCGATCCCAGAGGGAACCTCGACGATGAGGTGTTGGTCAGTCTCGGCGGTTGGGCGGGCCATGAAAGCGAAAGCCATGGATACCCGGGGGGTGCTGGAGTCCTGTTGAAGGCGGGCTAAGACCCCATCCCACAGTTCCGTTAAATCCATGACACTCCTCGAGACACGACATTGGTAGCGGCAAGCGAACTCAAGTCTGCCAGATCTGGATCGCTCACCGTCTGCTTAGTATGCCTCAGGATCCACTTATCCACACAGCTATCCACAGATTGTGGGCAAGTGTCTTTCGCAGCATGATCGTGCGAATCTGGAACTACACGCTTGTAGTTTCACACAGCTTTTTCTTGGTCTTCCACAGCTGTTCACAATGGTTGTACCCAAGCTTGAAGGTTCATCGCCAGTGGTATGACGCTTTGGCGGACATTAGCCGCAGGATTGCCGGCCATTTGGTGTGGGTAACATCATGCGTGCTCGGCGCAGCCGCCCTTGACCCGCAGGCTCCAGTTCACGTAGCGTTGTGTGGCTGTCACTGTGCTGTTTTCGCATGCCATAACCTCGCGAAATTTCTCAGTGGCCACCTGACATTGCTTGGCTCGATGACCTCGAGTCAAGAAACACACCGAAATACTGGGAGAATTGCTGTGAGCAAGCGGACTTTTCAGCCGAACAACCGCCGTCGCGCCAAGGTGCACGGTTTCCGTCTGCGCATGCGTACGCGCGCCGGCCGCGCCATCCTGTCTGCGCGTCGTCGCAAGGGTCGCGCAAAGCTGTCGGCCTAGATCAAGCCGGCTAGGTGTTGCCGCGTAATAATCGGCTGACCCAATCGGAGGACTTTCGAAAGGTCTTTCGCAAGGGTCGCGCTAGTGGTGGCACCTATGTCGTTTTGCACTGGCTTCGGGGTTCCGACTCATCGGACGATCCACAGCTGCGCGAATCTGCGTGTGAGACAACTCGGATCGGTTTCATCGCCTCGAAGAAGGTGGGAAATGCTGTGATGCGGCACCGGGTCAAGCGACAACTTCGTCATCTGATGCGCGAGCGCCTCGGGGAGTTCCCCGCGGGCGCTCGTGTTGTTGTGCGTTCCTTACCAGCAGCAGCCGGAGTGTCCTCAAAGGACCTCGCAGAGGATCTCGACGGCGTGATTAGTCGGGGCTTGAAGAGGGTGGGTTCACGGTGAATCCCCTGTCGTGGATCCTGACGAAGCTGGTGCGCTTCTATCAAGTGGCGATTTCTCCACTTACTCCCCAATCGTGCAAGTATTACCCGTCGTGCTCGACCTATGCGATCGAGGCGATAAGAGTCAATGGAGCGATCAAAGGCGTGGCTCTCGCCGCTTGGCGGTTGTTGCGTTGCAATCCGTGGTCTGATGGTGGCGTCGATTTCCCACCAAATTCAGACATGGAAGTTCCGATCCCTCCAGATCCAGAAGACCTGGATCATTCCGTAGATATGAAGGCGAGCTAAGCAGTGGGCTGGTTTGATAGTTTTCTCTACCCGATCAAGGTAGCGGTCGCATGGATCATGGTCATGATCCACAACGGACTCGTTGCGATTGGAGTTGACTCGGAGAACGGTCTTGCCTGGGTCCTGTCGATCGTCGGGTTGACCATCGTTATCCGAATTATCTTGATTCCGCTCTTCTTCAAGCAGATCAAGGCATCGCGCGGGATGCAGATTATGCAGCCTGAGCTGCAGGCGCTGCAAAAGAAGTACAAGGGTAAGACTGATCCGGCCTCGCGCCAGGCTCAGCAGCAAGAAATGATGGCCCTGTACAAGAAGCACGGAACGAACCCGTTCTCTTCGTGTATGCCGATCTTGCTGCAGATGCCGATCTTCTTCGCGCTCTTCCGGGTGCTCGCCTCGCTCCCTGAGCTCGCTCGGGGCACCTATCCCAAAGCGAGCATTGGTCCGCTCACTCAGGAACTCGCGCAGCAAGCCGAAGCATCGACGCTTTTTGGTGCGCGCCTTTCCGATACCTTCATGCAGACGACAGAGCTCACGCCGAAGATCGTGACGCTCATCCTTATCGCGTTGATGTCTATTACGACCTTCATTACTACGCGACAGCTGACGATGAAGAACATGTCTGCGGCGGCGCTCGATAACCCTATGGCACGCCAGCAGAAGATGATGATGTATCTCTTCCCCGTCATCTTCGCCGTAACAGGCGTCAACTTCCCGATCGGTGTGCTGATCTACTGGACGACGACAAACCTGTGGTCCATGGGCCAGCAGTTCTACACCATTCACAAGCATCCGGCCCCCGGTTCTGAGGCCGAGAGGAAGAAGATCGAGCGCGAAAACCAAAAGCGAGTGGCTAAGGGTTTACCCACGATCGAGGAAGAAGAGCGGCAAAAGAGACTTGAAGCTGCCCTGGAGGAAGAGCCCAAGGGTCAGCGCCAACAACCTGTTCGCAAGGATCGGGCCGGTCGCGGCAAGACTTCCCGCGACATTCTCCACTCTGACGAGACTCAGCCAGAAGAAGAGCCCGGTGTTATTGGTGGAGACGGTCTGACACCGGAACAGCGAGCACAGCAGGAATACGAGCGTCGGCGCCAACAGCGCGCTAAGGCTCGTCGCCAGCAAAAGAAGAGGAAGAAGCGCCGCTAACCGCTTCCCCATTTTTCAAGGTGAAGACCCCGGGAATCCAGCTCGGGTTCACCGATAAGGAAGGACACTCCATGGCAACGGACTCGAGCAGAATCAAGCAGCTCGAAGAGGAAGGCGATGTCGCCGCTGATTACCTCGAAGGGCTGCTCGACATCGCAGACTTCGATGGTGACATCGATATTGACGTCGAGCATGGTCGGGCGTCAGTTTCAGTCTTCTGCGAAGATGACGATAACCGTCACCTGTCAACTCTCGTCGGACACGACGGTGAAGTTCTTGACGCACTGCAAGAGCTCACTCGATTGGCTGTCCAGACTAAGACGGGAGAACGTTCCCGCCTCATGGTTGACATCGCGAATTTCCGGGCGGACCTGAAGTCCCAGCTGCAGGAGCAGGGCCGTGAGGCTATCGAGACCATGCGCAAGGACAATCTCGATGAATATGAATTTGAGTCCATGAACCCGTTCGAACGCAAGGTACTGCACGACGTTGCGGCTGCCGAGGGTCTCGCATCGGAGTCAGCGGGCGTAGAACCGGATCGCTACGTTGTGTATTCCTTTTCCAGTGCTGCAGCGTCCGAAGAAGACTCGGTCACGGAAGAGGCCTAGTTCCCGATGGGTGACATTGAGGAGATGCCCCCGGTAGTTAAGGAAAGGTTTCCTGAAACCTGGGGGCAACTCGCTCTCTTTACGCAGTTTCTGGCCGACGAGGGCGAGAAAAGGGGCCTGATTGGGCCGCGTGAGCTACCGCGACTCTGGTCGCGTCACATACTGAACTGCACCGCGATCAATGAGTTTATTCCTGAAGGAGCCACGGTCGCGGATATCGGATCTGGTGCGGGTCTTCCCGGTGTTGTTCTCGCTATCACAAGGCCGGACGTCCACGTGACGCTGGTCGAGCCGATGGAACGTCGCATCGAATGGCTTTATGACGTTACTGAAGCAATCAACCTTGAGAATGCTTGGATTGTGCGCGCTCGTGCGGAAGAACTACACGATCAGGATGAGTTTCAAGTAGTGACCGCGCGCGCCGTAGCTGCTCTCGACAAGCTCATGCGTTGGACAATGCCATTGGTTGCTGACGGAGGAAAGCTGCTGGCACTGAAGGGAGAGCGTGCCAAAGAGGAAGTCGACGCTGCACTGAAGGTCAGGCGGAAGTTCAAAGTCGCGTCCACCAGCGTTGTAGAAGTCCCCTCTCTCGTCCCAGAGGAATCGCCAACTAACGTAGTGATCGTCGAGCGCTGAGAAGCTCGACCTAATCAGATGGCTCCGAGAGAGTCGCCCACCCGGTCTTCAGCTAAGTTCTGAAACCGGGTGGTTCTGTCTATCCTCTGACGCTATCGGTCGAGTTCCCGTCACATTGCACGCTAATAGAGATGCGGCTCCGCCTATAGTGGCCGGCCGAAGCGTCTTCGGTAGTTGTCTGATACTGACCGACCGTGTTAGGTCAGCTCGATTTCTCTCAGGCGGCGTTGCTGGGCGTCCCTGTGGCGGGTTGGCGAGGATTCCATTTTTGAAGGGCTGGGAATCCTAATTCGCTGCGCAAACCCGCGCCGGCCTTATCGTCTCAATCGTCTTGCGGATTCACCGGGATATCCCTCTGCCGGCGGCGCACGCGGTGTTGCGCGGGACAGCAGTACGGAAAGTCTGTCACCTACGTCTGGTTGTTCCACGTGAAACGGCCGGTTTAGGGCAGGGATCTGATCTTTGTCATCCACGATATTCGGGCTCGCAGTCAGCTTTGGGTGGTTGCCAATAGGTTTCACGTGAAACCAAAACAGACTTCGATGATATCGGCACGGAGTTCCGATGCCTACACATTCCACTTGCACGGTTTCACGTGAAACGAACTCCGAAAAGGTATCTCACTCCACTAATTCGTTGAGCTACGTTCTGCGGAGAACTCACCAAGAAGTCGGTTCGCTCCAAAAAGTGTTTCACGTGAAACCATCATCCACAGGCGGTGTCTGGGCCCACTTCCCTCCGCTAGACTGAGTTCCTAGGCGAAACTTAGGAGAAAACCTGGTGGCGAAAAAAAATTCTCGCAGCAGAGACGACCTACTTAAAGCAATAAACGACGTAGATCCCGGGACTCCCCTGGCAAACGAAGTAGCAGCCGATAGCGTGTTAAAGAGGGAACTCGCTGGTGCTGAATTTCCTGCCCCAACGCGAACTCGTGTCTTAACGGTCTCGAACCAAAAGGGAGGCGTCGGGAAAACCACGACAGCCGTCAATCTGGCTGCAGCGCTGGCGAGCGAAGGGCTGAAGGTACTTGTTATCGACTCTGATGCGCAGGGAAATGCGTCGACTGCTTTGAATGTTCCACATGGACAGGGAACGCCTTCGGTCTACGACTGTCTTGTGGACAAAACCCCTCTGGATCAAGTTATTGCTAAATGCCCGGACGTTCCTAACCTCTGGGTCGCGCCCGCCACTATTGATCTCGCTGGAGCGGAGATCGAGCTTGTATCTGAAGACGATCGGGCCTACCGGCTGCGGGATAGCCTGGAGGCGTTCCTAGCAACGCAGGACACACAGTTCGACTACGTCTTCATTGACTGCCCACCAAGCCTCGGCCTTCTCACATTGAACGCCTTCGTTGCAGCGGAAGAGGTATTGATTCCGATCCAGACCGAGTACTACGCTCTGGAAGGCCTAAGCCAGCTCATGAGCAACATCGATCGCATTAGAGACGCGCTCAATCCGAAGCTGCACATTTCGACGATCCTGCTGACGATGAATGACCGCCGAACCAATCTATCAAGGCAAGTGGCCGAAGAAGTGCGGAAGTATTTCAAGAATGAGACCCTGAGAACGACTATTCCGCGCTCGGTACGGATTTCAGAAGCGCCTTCGTTCGGGCAGACAGTGATCACCTACGACAGAACTAATAGCGGCGCGCTGGCGTATCGCGTCGCCGCAAAAGAAATTGCAGACCGGGGAACGGAGAAATAGGGAATGGCCGAAAAGCGTAGAGGACTTGGGCGCGGTATCGAAGCGCTGATTCCGAGCGCTCGGACATCCGAGCGCCCCAGCGACATCTTTTTCCCGGCAGCGCCTGCTGAGAGCTCAGGTGCAGCCGAACAAGACCAAGAACCTGCCAAACCGCAGCCAAAGAAGAAGACCACCAAGACCGCGGAAAAGCAGACTCCGGTGGTACGAGGAAGTGTTCGTGACGATGCAGCGGCTGACAATCTCGAGCCGGTCCCAGGCCTAACCGTCGCAGAACTTAAACTAGATGATATTTCACCTAATACGCGTCAGCCCCGCGATGTCTTTGACGAGGATGATCTAGAAGAGCTCGCATCCTCGATCCGTGAGGTTGGTCTGCTACAGCCCATCGTCGTGCGCCCCGGTGGCGAAGGTGTTGATACGCCCTATGAACTCATCATGGGTGAACGGCGCTGGCGGGCTAGCCGGCTCGCTGGAAATGACACCATTCCGGCGATCATTAAGGCGACCGAGGACGAGGATCTGCTGCGAGACGCGCTGCTGGAAAACCTCCATCGCGCGAACCTCAACCCGCTGGAAGAGGCTTCCGCCTATCGGCAGCTGCTCGATGATTTCGCGTGCACGCACGATGAGCTGGCAAGGCGGATTGCTCGCTCGCGACCTCAGATCTCGAATACGTTGCGGCTGCTGAAGCTTCCGCCGCTCGTCCAGCGCCGGGTGGCCGCCGGGGTGCTGTCGGCTGGGCACGCCCGGGCACTTCTCGGGCTATCGGATCCCGCGGCAATGGAGCGCTTGGCTCAGCGGATCATCGCTGAGGGGCTCTCGGTGCGCGCGACAGAGGAGACCATCGCGCTTGGCGATGAGCCGCTGCATCCCGAGCGACGCCGCCGGCCGATTCACCATCCTGCGGCGCCCGCCCTGGACGAGCTTGCGTTGAAGCTCGCCGATCGCTTTGACACCAAGGTGAAAGTGGCGATGGGTCAGCGCAAGGGGCGGATCACCGTCGAGTTTGCTGGGCTGGAGGACCTGGATCGGATCCTGCAGGTGTTGGCACCAGGCGAGGCTGGGCTCGACCTGCCGCGCGAGAGTTAGGGGAGCGCGGCGCGCACGAGGTCCGCGTAGATCTCGACGCCCGGGCCGCTGGCTGCGGCCTGGGGGAAGAGCGAGGTTTCTGTCATCCCGGGAGCGACGTTAATGTCGAGGACCCAGGGCGTGCCCTCGGCATCGACGATGAGATCGATGCGGGAGACGTGCCGCAGCCCGAGCACCTCGTGGACGTCCACGGCCGTAGCCTGAACGCGCTCAGTGACGTCCTCGGGTAGGCGTGCGGGCGTGAAGTACTCGGTGCGACCGGCGTTGTAGCGGGCGTCGTAGTCGTAGGGGCCGTCGGTCACGATCTCGACGGCAGGCAGGGCGCGCGGCCCGTCGCCGGTGTCGATCACGGAGACGGCGACTTCGGTACCGTCGACGGCCTGCTCGATGAGCGCGTAATCGGAGTAGGCGAAGCAGGCGACCATGGCGGCGGGCAGCTCGGAGGCCTCGCGCACGATGGTGACGCCGAGGGCGCTGCCGCCGTCGTCGGGTTTGACGGCGAGCGGGAGGCCGAGGGAATGCTCGACAGCGGACAGGATGCCGCTGGCGCCGAGCTGGCGAAAGAGCATTTGTGGGAGCAGCGCGAACTCGGGGGTGGCGATGCCGTGGGCTTTGAGGATCGATTTGGCGACGGATTTGCGCGAGGCGAGGCGGCAACCGTCGGCGTCGGTGCCGACGAAGGGCAGATCGAGGAGTTCGAGCAAATCCTGCAGTGAGCCGTCTTCGCCGGCGGCGCCGTGCACGAGCGGCCAGACGACGTCGGGCTTGAGGTCGGTGAGCTTGGCCAGGAGGTTGGCGTCGACGTCGGTGACGGTGACGTCGAAACCGGCGTCGGTGAGGAACTGGCCGATCCGGCGGCCGGAGCGGAGCGAAACGTCGCGTTCGTGGGACAAACCGCCGGCAAGGACAACCACAGAGGTGGGCATGAAGGACTCCTGTCAGACCTGATCGGGGGTGGGCGTATCGATGCGGCCGTTACCGCCCTCGCGCGGGGGCGCCTCGGCGTCGGGGCGGATGTTTGTGCCGAAGAGTTCGACGGTCTCGAGCTCGGAGCGTACGACCTGGGAGAGGCGGCGCACGCCTTCGCGGATGGCTTCGGGCGTGGGGTAGCAGAAGGACAGGCGCATGTGGTCCCCGCCCTGGCCGTCGGTGTAAAACGCGGTGCCCGAGACGTAGGCGACGAGGTTTTTGACCGCGCGCGGCAGCATCGCTTTGGCGTCGAGACCGTCGGGCAGGGTGACCCAGGTGTAGAAACCGCCTTCGGGTTTCGTCCACTCGCACATGGGCAGATATTCGCTCAGCGCGCTCATCATGGCCTCGGCGCGGGTGCGGTATTCGCCGCGGTACTGCTTGACCTGTCCGTACCAGTCCCAGGTGTTGAGGTACTCGACGATGGAGAGTTGGCCGAGCTGGGAGGGACACAAAATCGCGGATTCGGAGGCGAGGACGAGCTTTTCGCGCACGGCGTGCGGGGCTGCGGCCCAGCCGATGCGGTAGCCCGGCCCGAACATTTTGGAAAACGAACCGAGGTAGATGACGCCGTCCGGATCGAAGGATTTTAGGGCGGGCATCGGGTCGGAGTGGAAGCCGAGGAGGCCGTAGGGGTTGTCTTCCAAAATGAGGACGTGGTGCTTGCGGCAGATCTCGACGATCTGCGGGCGGCGCTCCAGGCTCAACGTGACGCCCGCGGGGTTGTGGTAGTTCGGGACGGTGTAGAGCAGTTTCACGCGCCGGCCCTCGGACTTCAGGCGCGTCAGGGTGGCGTCGAGCTCCTCGGGAATGAGGCCATCGTCGTCCATCGGGGTGTGGACGACGTCGGCCTGGTAAGCGCGGAAGACGCCGAGCGCGCCGACGTAGGAGGGGGCCTCGGCGACGATGACGTCGCCCGGGTCGATGAAGATCTCGGTGACGAGGTCGAGGGCCTGCTGGGAGCCCGTCGTGACGACGACGTCGTCGGGATGGACGCGGATCGAGTCGTACTGCATGACGTCGAGGATGGCTTCGCGCGTCTCGACTTCGCCCTGACCGGAGCCGTACTGCAGTGCGCGGGTGCCGCGATCGCGCAGGAGACGCGCGGAGATCTCGGCGATGTGGTCCATCGGCAGCGAGGACAGGTTGGGCATGCCGCCGGCGAGGGAGACAACTTCGGGGCGGGAGGCGACGGCGAACAGGGCACGGATCTCGGACGAGCGCATGCCGTGAGCTCGCTCGGCGTAACTGTCGAACCAGGGGTCGAGCCGTGTGCCGTGCGAGGGTGTACTCACGAAGTGTCCTTCCTAAAAAAGATGAACGCGAGGTGCGCTCTACGGCTTAGTCTGCCACTTCTTTGCTAGGACCCGGCTTTGCTCCAGAATTCGTCGCACTCGGCGCGGCCGGGAACGTGGACCTCGATGATGGCGGAATCGTCGCGCCCGGCGAGGTAGTCGCGGACGTGGACATCGGAGTAGCCGCGCTCGTGGGCGAGTGCGGCGGGCGTCGCGTAGTAGACCGTCGGGATGCCTGCCCAGATCATGGCGGCGGTGCACATGGGGCACGGCTGGCCGGTGGCGTACACGAAGCAGTCGGATAGATCGAGCGTGCCGAGCTTCTTCGCTCCTTTACGCACCGCGAGAAGTTCGGCGTGCGCCGTCGGGTCGGTGTCGGCGGCCATCGAGTTGGCGCATGCGACGACGATCTCGCCATTTCTTACGAGCGCCGCTCCAAACGGCTGGTCAGAGCCGGCGGCGAGGGCCTCGCGCGTGACGTCGGCGGCGGCGCGAAAGAAGCGGTCGTGGTCGCTCATAGAGACTCCTTTAGATCCAAGGCTTGTTCCGACCATACCTCTAGCGAGCAATGCGCGAGCAGTAAAACCCTGATGGTTAAAAGGGTCTTCCACACCTATCAGATATCTGATAGGCTGACGGCAAGAAGGTCCACGAAGGAGTGTCCATGAGACCTACACTCAGAGCCGAGATCGATCACAACATTCGCCAGCTCATCCGCGATAAGGAGCTCCTGCCAGGCGATCCGCTCCCGTCGGAATCTGAACTCGCGGCAATGTTTAAGGTGTCTAAGCCGACGGTGAGAGAGTCGGTACGACGGCTCGAAGTTCTCGGGCACGTTCAGGTGCGGCGTGGCGTGGGACTACAAGTAGGGGATTTCGACTTCCGGCATGTCGTCGACTCACTGCCCTATGAGTACCTCACGACCGGCGATGTCCTGCTCGATCTCCTCGAGGTTCGCGCCGTACTGGAGGAGGGCTTCTTACGTCGTGCGTTGAACCAGTATCAACCGATCCACCTCGCACGGCTACAGCGCATCGTGGAGCGAATGGAAAAGGAATCCCAGATCGGAGAGATCAACGCTAATACTGATCGGGAGTTCCACCTCGCGCTGTACGAACCGCTAAAGAACTCCATGGTGGAGCAGGTCATCGAGACTTTCTGGGCGCTGTTCGAGAATGCCCGCTCGGCGCTCGCGCTGACGGTCAATGTGCGAAGCGTGGATGACCACCGTCGGATCCTCGAAGAGATTGTCGCAGGCCGCGAGGATGCTGCAGTGAAGGCACTCCACTCGCACTTCCAACCGGCTTTCCAGGATATTCGCGCGGAGGTGGAACGTGTTCAAAGCGCACAGTAACGCCATCCCGGCGCTCGTCACCGCCTTTGATGACTCGGGTGGTTACGCTCCCGAACTCCAGAAGGACCTGGTCAACCTGCTCAACACGCAAGGTGCAGACGGGTACTTTGTCGCCGGAACTTCGGGCGAGTGCTACCACCTTTCACTGTCCGAGAAGCGATCGCTCTGCCAGGATGTCGCCGAGCTCGCAGGCGGCAGGCAAGTCGTCCTGCACGTCTCGTCGGCTGATCCGCGCGAGACTCAGGCGCTCACCCGCGAAGCGGATATTCTCGGCGCGACTGCGATTGCCGTTGGTGCCCCGCCGTATTTCGTCTACGACGAGAAGCAAATGTGGGATTACTTGGTGAGCCTGAAGAACCTCACCCAGCTGCCGGTCTTCTATTACTTCATCCCATCGCTCGGGGGACCACTGCTGCCGCACCAATTCTTGGAGCGGGCCTTTGATGAGGGGATTGTGCAGGGCGTGAAGTACAGCGACACTGATCTTCTGACCATGTCGCGGCTCATCGCCGCCCGCCCGAGCTTCAAGGTTTTCGTGGGCTCAGACGACTTGGTTCTTGCTGGCTGTGCGATGGGAGCCGTGGGTGCGGTGGGCTCAGGCTTCAACGTCGCCCTGCCGCTCGTGGTCTCACTTTTTGATGCGTTGGATGACGGAGATCTTGACCGCGCCCGCGCAGCCCAGCAACGCTTGTGCAAACTCACGACCCTCATGGAGGGCTTCGAGTTCATCACTTTTCTTAAAGCTCTGCTCCGTCATCAGGGCCTCAATGTCGGGCAAGCTCGACCCCCTATACGAACAACGCCGCCGGATGCATCCGTTCTGACGGCCGCATCCGAACTCATCACCGACTCGATTTAAGCTCGATCCCACTCAACGAGGAGAATGACATGAAGCAGACATCGGGACGTCAGTTCCCCGACATGGACCGGCGATCACTCTTAAAGTTCACGGGCGCTCTCGGAGCAATGGCAGCGTTGGCTGCCTGCACGCCCAAGGAAAGTGACTCGACGGATACCACCGGCTCGCAGACGGCGAAGCTGGAATTCCTGTGGCCCGGCACCTCCGATCCGGAAACTGCCGTCGCCAATGACTTCAAGACGACGATTGCCGATAAAGGCATCGATCTCGAATACAACTTCCTGTCCTGGGCCGACATGCAAAAGCAGATTTCGGTTCGCGTCCAGGCGCAGGATCCGCCCGACTTGACGATGACGCAAGATGTCTCCGACTGGGTTCGCATGGGCGCCCTGGCTGATTTGAGCGACCGATTCGGTTCGCTCAATATCGACCGAGGCCAGTTCCGCCCGGGCAGCCTCGAGTACTCCGAGATCGACGGCAAGCTCTATGCGCTGCCCTACTCCGCACAGTCGTGGACGCTCGTCGTCAACGAGGAACTCCTCGGCCAGGCGGGCATCGATATCGCCTCGCTGGAAACGTATGCCGGTATGCAAGAGGCGGCGGAAAAGCTCACCGGGGATGGCAAGTATGGCTTTTGCATCCCGATGCAAAATCCGCGCTTCTCCTTCCGAACCTTCGCCACGGCCGCGTACGCCAACGGCTTCCAGCCGGGCGACTACGAGAATCCCGATGTCGCGAAGTGGGTGGAGACCCTCGAACACCTCAAGGCCTTCAATGATCTACGGCCGCCGGCCGACAAGGCCTGGGCGTATCCCGAAATGTTCCGCGCCTTTGCCAATGGCGAGGTCGCAATGGTGGCGGCCGGTTCGTTCTTCACCGCCAACGTCTACGAGCTCAACCCGGAGATCGTTGGCAAGAGTGTCCAGCTCGCCTACCCCAAGGGACCCCAGGGCAGCGACAAGCGCGTGCCCATCTCGAACGCCGGATTCGCCGCCTTTGCCGGCAGCAAGAACATCGATAAGGGGTGGGAGGCGCTCAGCCAGTTGATGGACAAGGAGTGGATGGCTCGACTGACGGCCGTCGCTCACGCTCCCGCGCTCACGTCCGTGACAACCGAGGACCTCAAGCCGTGGGTCGAAAAGTACTATCCCAAGGCGGTTGAGGGTCACCTCAAGCAGTGTGAGAGCCAAGCCAAGATCGCCGACGACAACGGGGTGGAACTGCAAAAGATCGCCGGGCAGCCGGCAATCGAGCCGGAGTTCCAGCAGATCTTCTCCGAATACCTGGCTGGATCGATGAGCGCCGAAGACACGGTGACTCGGATGAGTGAACGCTTCGCCGCGGTAGCCCAGTAGGAAGCAGGAGAGCCTAGGAGGGCACAACATGGCACGCGCATCCGTTGCGACCAGGGCCTCACAGCGCAGCAGATCGGACAAAATCCGATGGTGGTATAACTCCACCGGGTTCTGGCTGCTGCTCATGGCGCCGGTTCTCTTGGTGCTGGCGGTGCTCCAGTTCTACCCGTTCTTGGACACCATCCGGTTGGGGTTCACCGACTCGAGCGCCACCCCCGGGACGGGGTCGTTCATTGGACTCAAGAACTTCCGGTTCCTCACCACCGATGACCCGCACTTTTGGCTCATCGTGCGCAACTCCTTCGTCTGGGTGATTGCCTCGGTCATCCTGCAACTCGTGATCGGAACGCTGGCAGCTCTCGTGTTGAACATGAACCTCCGGTTCCGCTATCTGTGGCGCGGACTCCTCATGGTCCCCTGGGTGACGCCGACCGTCGTCGTCGGCCTTATCTGGCGGTGGATCTTTGAAGGGTCACAGGGCGGATTAGCGAACTACACGTTGGAAACGCTGGGCGTCATCGACGATCCGATCGTCTATTTGGCGTCGAATTTCTGGGTGTGGCCAGTCTTGCTGCTGGCCTCGACATGGAAAGGCGTACCCTTCGTGGCCCTCCTTGTGCTCGCCTCACTGCAGGGCGTCTCCGATGACCTGCACGAGGCGGCCAAGGTCGATGGCGCTAACCGGTGGCAGCGATTCTGGGCGGTGACGATTCCCCACCTGCGTCCCACGCTGTTTGCCGTCGGAATGATCTCCCTGGTGACGACGTGGTTCAAGTTTGAGCTCATCTGGGCGCTAACCAAGGGCGGGCCAGGATATGCGACGTCCATTCTTCCGACCTACGTCTATACCTGGGCATTCGAGCGCTTCAAGTACGGAACGGCGGGCGCCGTGGCGACGCTCGCGATGATCATCATTTTGGCTGCGGCGGGCCTGTACGCCTGGCTGCTACGAGAAAAGGATGAGCAGCATGCGTAAAAAGTCCCTGTGGGCAGTCCTTCGTTCGTGGCTCGTGCGATACGGGCTGTTGTTGGTTCTTATGTCCTTCCTGCTGCTACCCGCCGCATGGATGGCCCTCAGCTCGTTTCGGTCGAATCACGACCTGTTCGGCCCCACGCCGAACCTCGCGCTTACGGGTTTTACCCTCGATAACTATCGGTGGGCGATGCAGCCTGACGGGCTTGCGATGGGCCAGCTCCTGCAAAACACCTTCGCGACCAACGCGATGAGCGCCGTGCTGACGACCGCGTTCTGCGCGATCGCTGGCTACGGGCTAGCGCGCTATCGCGGCGGACTTGCCAAGGCCATCATCTTCTTCCTCATCTTGGCTCAAATGATCCAAGGGCCGATGATCATGGTGCCCTGGTACAACATTGCCGCGAGCCTCAACCTCGTCAACACGCGCGAAGTCCTCGTCCTTATCTATCAGACCCTGACGATCCCGGCGGCAGTGTGGCTCATGGCCGGCTTCTATCGGGCCATCCCTCGTGAGCTTGAAGAGGCCGCCGCCGTCGACGGCTCGGGACGGATCAGAACGTTCTTCTCGGTGATCCTGCCGCTGTCGCTACCCGGCCTGTCAGCGATCGCGCTCTACTCTTTCATCCTCGGGTGGAACGACTACCAGTACGCCCTGATTTTGACGAGTTCGAAGTACTCGAAGACGCTTCAGATCGGAATCGCCCAGCAGATGGAGTCCATTGGTGCGACGAACTGGGGCGGCATTCTCGCCGCGGGAACGATCGCCGTCATCCCGGCAGTCATTATCTTCTCGCTCGTCCAAAAAACCCTGATCCAAGGCCTGACGGCAGGAAGCGTCAAGGGCTAAGGCGGCCAGCCTACAGACACGCTGTATGGCCCGAAATCCTGCGCCTTTTGGGGAGCGCTAGGCTGTCGGTGTCACATTCGTTTCTCGTGATTGGTGAACTCCCCGTGGACATCCCTGAACTCGTGTCCGTTGCGATCTCTTCGACCGAACGCCTTGCGCGTGACCTACCCGAAGGACTCACGCCGTACTACTCCAAGGACGGCTCAATGATCGCCGGCTCCTGGCCGGACACGCATCCGATTCCGTGGACTGTCGCGTTTTGGCTCGGCAGACTGCGGGCGATCGAGGAGGTCTCGGGAAGTGACGTCGTGCGGGAGCGTCGGGTGTATGAACAAGAGCGCCTTATTGCCTCGCTGCAATCCGATCTGCAGTACTACAACCACGATCTTGGGTTCATCGGGATTCTCGGTTTCACCGGCAATGAGCAGACGCTGATCGGCGGTGCGGCTGAGGCGCGCGAGATTTGCCGCGAGGGTCTTATGTCGCTCGTGCATGTGCCGAGCGGCATGGTCGATACGCACGGCGGCGACGCCGATGGTGAAGCCAAGGCGATCGTCGACTCGTTCATGAATGTGCCGCTGCTTTTCAGCGGGGAAGCGAGCGAGGAGCAGCGGGCAACGGGGATCGCGCACGAGCGCCGGCTGTGGACGCACCTGCGGGTGCGTCCGGGGCACTGGTTCCAGGGCGGGATGTTCGCGGCCAACGGCGCCTTCGACCGGCCGTTTACTAAGCAGGGCCACGCCCCCGATTCGACCGGCTGGACGCGCGGGCTGTCGTGGGTGACCTACGGCCTGCGGATCGCAGTAGCGCAGGGCGTTCATGGCAGCGAGCATGCCGAGATCGATGAGGAGATCCGTGCGCTCGATGACCGGCTGCTTGTGCCCGGAGCATCCTCGCTCGTGCCATGGGACCTGGAAGCAGCGCACACCGAGGCGAAGGACTCCGGGGCGCTCGCGATCGCGCTTGCTGGCGCGATGCAATTCGGTGGCAGCACAGACCTGCTGGCCGCAAACTTGCAGGTTCTTGAGTCGGCGGGAGCGATTGAAACCGAGGATGAATCCGGTGGCCTGCTGAGCTTGTCGACCTATCACGTCCCGCACAACATCGGTATCGACGCGCACACCACGTGGGGAGATTACTTCTACCTCGAGGCGCTGCTCGCCCCGAGCGGGTTCGTCTCCCCCTACCGTCGGCTCGGCTGACTCGTTACTGGTCGATCGATCCGGCGCCGGGCAGGCCCACGATGGATGCCGTCTCCACCAGGAGCTGGAGGACGGCTTCATGGGCGGGCTCTAGCCCACCGGCTGCCTCCCGGTGTCGGATCACGAGCTGGCGAACGCCAAGGCCGGGAAGGCGCGTGATCTGGATGCCCTCGGTATCGATGTTGGACACTGCCAAGCGGGGAAGGACCGTCGAACCAAGGCCCGCCCGAATCATGTCGAGGGCGACGTCGTAATCGGCGTAACGGTGGATCGAGATCTCTGGGTCGGGCAGCGCGGACTGAAGGCGCTCGATAGCTTGGGCCGAGGCCGCCGCCGGCTCAACACCGAGCCACGTCGTCGTCGTGAGGTCCGAGATGGAGGAGGGGCGGGCATCACCGCTCGGTTGGACGAGTAGCCACGGCTCATCGGCGTAGGGAACATCGCGCATGCCGCGCGGCACGACCGCCTGCTTTTCGAAGTCTCGTTCCATGATGAGCAGGTCGACGATGCCCGAGCGCAGCTCGCGCATGCCCTGCTTTTCCACCACTTCCCGAATGGAGACCTGCACGCCCGGGAGCTGATCGCTGACGCGAGGCAAGAGCGGGATAAGGATGTTGCGGATGGCGGTCTGGAAGCCGCCGATGACGACACTACCGGTGACCTGACCAGCCAAGCCGGCCAGCGATCGGGAGGCCTTGAACGACTCGGTTTCGATCGTTTCGGCGAGATCCGCAAGGATTCGACCCGCCGGAGTCAGGATGGACCCGTGGGGCGTACGCTCGATGACGGCGACGCCAACCTCCCGCTCGAGCTGCTGAATTTGCTGCGAGACTGCAGACGGTGACATGTGAAGCGAATCGGCCGCGGAGACCACGCCACCGTCGCGGTGGATGGCCAGCAGTATGCCGAGACGACGTGAGTTCAGGTCCATGAAGTAAAACTGTACAGCATGTACAGATAGCTTCAATTGATTCGAACCACTGCGAGTGCCACCATAGGCGTCGTGAACGAATTCTTGGTTGCAGCAATTGGTGCACTGGGGTGGGTCGGATGCCTCATGTGCCTCACGGGATACTTTCTCGTCTCCTCGCGTCGCATCATGGGGGACTCTCTGCGCTACCACGCCCTCAACATGGGCGGGGCAAGCCTGTTGGCTATGGCCTGCGTCACCACGGGCGCATGGCCGTCGTTCTTCTCGAATTTCATCTTCATCATCATCGGCTCGTGGGTGGTGTTCACCACAAAGCGCGCCTACGTCCGAGCGAAAATTTCCGCTGCCGTCAAGCGAGGTTCAAATCCTGAGACAAACTGGGCTCCGCGCCCCAATGAATCGTCAAGTGTACTTGAACTTGCCTCTATGAAGTAAAACTTCACTGGCATTGCAGATAACTTTGATTGAACCTAATTCGGACAACTGAGACACTTGTACCGAAGGGGAAGAGATCAAGCAGGGAAGGAAACACAATCGTGATCGTTGTTGCCGCCATCGTCTTTGTTGCGATTGCTGCGTGGGCCATCATGGCCTCGATCCGTGTGGACCTTAACTCGCGCGTGGAGGAGTCCTACGTCGAGCGTCTGGTTCATGGGGATCTGGAAGCCGCTTGCCGGAGCGCGGAGTACGCGCTGCAGGCTCGCGAGCAGCTGGTTCGCTAGCGCGCCATCGTCCTGGCCCGAAGAGAGGTTGCCTCTTTTCGGGCCTTTCGTATGCCAGCGCACAAAGGAGCCGCGACCAGATGTGGTCGCGGCTCCTGTGGTTGGTAGGGGATTAGCCCTTAGAGGTGCGGATCGATTTCCTTCAGCAGGTCCTTCTTCGGGCGGCCACCAATTACCTGGGCGACGGCGCGGCCTTCCTTGAACAGGATGAACGTCGGGATCGAGACGATGCCGTAGTTGCCAGCGGTCTCGGGGTTGGCGTCGGTGTCGAGCTTGACGACCTTGAGGGCCTCACCCTTCTCGTTCGCGATCTCGTCGATGATGGGAGCCATCATGCGGCAGGGCGGGCACCAGGTGGCCCAGAAGTCGACGAGGACGGGCTTGCTGGACTGCAGGACCTCCTCGGTGAAGTTCTTGTCGGTGACATCTGCAACGTTGCTCATTTTTCCTCCAGGTTCTAGTTCCACGATTCGGTGAGCTGTTCATCGACCGGGGAATCGGAGAGGTCGACGAGGTAGCGCTCGGCATCCAGGGCGGCCGCGCAACCGGTTCCGGCTGCGGTAATCGCCTGGCGGTAGGTGTGGTCCACGACGTCGCCGCAAGCGAAGACGCCGGGGATGTTGGTGCGGGTGGACGGGGAGTCGACGAGGATGTAGCCCTCGTCATCGACGTCCACCTGACCGGTAACGATTCCGGTGCGGGGTTCGTGGCCGATGGCAATGAACATGCCGGAGGCCTCGATGGTGCGCTCTTCGCCCGTAACAGTGTCCTTGACGACGAGGCCTTCCATCATGTTCTCGCCGACGACGCGCACCGGAGTGGAGTTCCAGGCGAATTCGATCTTGGGATCGTTCATCGCGCGGTCGGCCATGATCTTGGAGGCGCGCAGTTCGTCGCGGCGGTGCACGACGGTGACCTTAGAGGCAAACCGGGTGAGGAAGGTGGCTTCCTGCATCGCTGAGTCGCCGCCGCCGATGACGATGATGGGCTTATCGCGGAAGAAGAAGCCGTCGCAGGTGGCACACCAGGACACGCCCTTGCCGGACAGCGCTTCTTCTCCCTCGATACCGAGCTTCTTGTATTCCGAGCCGAGCGCGAGGATGACGGCGCGGCCGGCGAAGGTCTCATCGTCGTCGTTGGTCACAGTCTTGATGTCGCCGGTCAGGTCCACGGCGGTGATGTCCTCAAAGCGGATCTGCGCGCCGAAACGCTCGGCCTGGGTGCGCATCTGCTCCATGAGGTCCGGGCCTTGGACACCGTCGGGGAATCCGGGGAAGTTCTCGACCTCCGTCGTCGTCATGAGGGCGCCTCCGGCACTAATAGCGCCGGCGAAGACGACGGGCTTGAGGCCCGCGCGCGCGGCGTAGATGGCGGCGGTGTAGCCCGCCGGGCCGGAGCCGACGACGATGACATCGTATGGGGTGTCGGTCATGAATTCCTCTTCTCTTTCAGTCAGCGACTCGTCTAGGCTAACGGTAATGCCCCCTGGGGTATTCCCGTGGCTGTTATTCGAGGGAGATTTCTGCGAGTTCCACACGGTTCTTGCCATCGGATGCCGCCGTCGGCAACGAGGTGAACCACAGGATGATCGTGTCAGTTTCGACCGGGTCGAAACTGATCTTCGTCGATTCTGTCATGTCCGCTTCGGCGATGACAGCTCCGCCAACCGGGTCGCCGGCGTCGGTCTTGACCTGGACGTGGCCGCCCGAGCCGTGCAGCGTGAGCGTGAGGCCAGCGACCTGCGTCTTCTCGGCGAGCGTCAGCTGCAGGCCGATGCCGGATTTCATGCCGTAGGCGGGATTGCGGTAGGAGCGCGAGCGCCAGTAGCTGGCCGGATCGCCGTCGAAGGCGCGAGGCGTGAGGTCCTGGTTCTCGGCTCCATCGCCCTCCGGATCGAGGACGGTGATGGCGGAGATCGTCGGGGGCACCGCGGGTGCTTCCGTCGTCTCCTCAGGGGTCGGGGAGGCCGTTTCTTCCGGCGTGGGCGAGGCCTCGTCGGTCGGCTGGGCGGCGGTCGTCGTGGGCGCCGGGGGCGGGCTCACCGTGCCCGGGCTGCGCAGGTTGGACAGCGCCAGGATGAGGACGAGGACGAGCAGACCCGCAAAGACCGTGAGAATGAGCGGGCTCGGATCGATCCGGCGGCGCGAAAGCGGGGTGGAAGCGTCGTACTTCTCGACTTCGCCGGGCAGGTTGATCGAGTGCTTGGCGGCGAAGCCGTCGAGCTTGGTGACGAGGCCCTCGATGCGCATCGTCGTGACGTCGGCCTGGCGGCGGGAGGCTTGGCGCGCCTTATCCGCGGCGATACGCGCCTTCTCGGCCGTTTCCAGCGCCTTGGCGGTCGCGGCATCGGCGCTCGCGCCCGAGAGGATCGCGTCCTTGGTCTTGCCCGCGGCTTCCAGGCGCCGGCGGCGGCGCTCCTCGCGCGTGATGGTGCCGTCATCGCCCGGGCGCTGCGCGCGCGTGATCGGCGGCGGGACCGGCATCGGGGCCGGGTCGGAATGCTCCTCGGCTGCGGGCGGGGCCGGGGGAACGTCGGCCGGGATCTCCTCGGTCACCGGGTCGGTCGCCGGCGCGTCCTCGGCCAGCGGTTCGTCGCTGGGGGACTCCTCGACGGGAGGCTCCTCGGACGCGGTGGCCGGCTCGCCCTTGCCGGCCGCGTGGGACGGCGGCGCGGGGGCGATCTCGGAGGGATCGAGGTTCAAAATCTCGGTGAAGTCGGGACCCGGATCCGGGTCCGCGAGGCTCGACTCGGCGAACGTCGGCCGCCACTGCAGCGGCGGCGCCGGGGGCGCGGCCGGGATATCGGGATTCGGCGGTGGCGGAGTCTGCCGTACACGCATCCAGGCGGGAGCGCCCGCGTGGCGATTGATGGCGAGGGCATCGAGCGCGGAATCGAAATCGAAAGTCGTCCACCCGGCGAGCGCGGCGGCGACGTCGGCGGCGGAGCGGGACTCGGCGAGCGATTGGGAGCCCGC
The DNA here is from genome assembly GCF_023634005.1 of Bowdeniella massiliensis. Lineage (NCBI taxonomy): Bacteria > Bacillati > Actinomycetota > Actinomycetes > Actinomycetales > Actinomycetaceae > Bowdeniella > Bowdeniella massiliensis. Next base: position 84,538 of record NZ_JALIQR010000004.1, on the reverse strand, counting down.
CTCGCCGCTGAGCTCGGTGTAAAGCTCGTGCAGCGCGGCGGCGTCCTGCTCGGAGGCGAGCAGCGAGCGCTCGACCGCGTCGCCCTCGTCGTCGAATTCCACGAGCGCGCCGTCGATGCCGAGGCCGACGATGACGAGGTCGCCCGCGGGCGTAAAGCGCACATGGGCGGGGCTGAGGGCAAGGTGGTGAACGCCGCGGGTGCGGGCGCCATCGAGCGCTCTCGCGACCTGGGCGACGATCGCTTGCGCCTCGCCCGGGCGCAGCTGGGCGCCGGCCAGGCTCGTCTCGGGCAGCGGCTCGGTCACGACGTAGGCGCGGTTGGTCTCCTCGTCGGTCGCGACGTCGGTGATGGCCGGGAAGGGGTCGTCGTCGATGAGGTAGGCGCGGCGCGCCGAATCGATGATCGGGGCCGGGTCGGCATCCGCGCGCGACACGAAGATCGCGACGGGACGCTCCAGGACGGTATCGGTGCCGAGGTACCAGGAACCGGCGTGGCTGGCGGGGATCGAGGTGGCCTCATCCACCCGGTAGCGCCCACCGACGACGTGGCCCGTCACGGCCTCCTGGTTTGTCACGTCCGGTCCATCCTTAGTCGTTGAAATACTCCCCTTACCAGTATTGTCCACGATGCCGCGGCCAGCACGCGCGGATCCTGGAACGTGGACGGGAATTCTCGGCCCGATAATGGGGATGCGGCGCCCGACTTTCAAGGCGAGCCGAATGACTTGGGACAGCATCCGGTTGATGTCTTCGACGCCGAGCAGGCGCGCGATGGCGATGTAGACAACAGCCATGATCGAGCCGAGCAGCGCGACGAGGAAGACGGAATGCGTGAAGGATCTGACCGCAGACGTCTCACCCGGCATGCCGAGGAAGCGCAGGCCAGCGAGCGCGACGAGTCCGGCGGCGCCTGCTGCGATCGCGAGGCGCAGCGCGACTCCGAGGATTGCTCCGTGATCGACGCTCGGCAGCTTGCGACCGAGTTTTACGTAGCCGATCGCGGCGCCGAGCAGCATCGAGACCGCTGTTGAGCCCGCGGCGATCGGCACCCAGTACAGCGGGGGCGCGAGCAGCCAGCCGAGCAGCGAGATCGCGATCTGCGCGATCGCCATCGGGATCTGGATGAAGAACTGGGTGCGCGCATCTTCGTAGGCGAAAAATGCGCGCTGCACGACGGACCACGCCCCCTGGAAGGGGATGCCGAGGGCGAGTGGCAGCAGGACGAGGGCGACGTTGCGCGCCTCATCGGCGGTAACGGACGGCAGCACGACGTGGGCCGTTGGGATGGCGAGCACGGCGAGGGCGACCGCGGCAAACATCGTGAACGTCGCGGTGATGCGCAGCGCGAGGCCGAAGTCGGCGGCGACGCCGGCGTGGTTGCCGGCCGCGGCCTTGTCGCTCATGCGCGGGAAAAGCGCGGTGATGAGGGAGGTCGTAAACAGCGACTGCGGCAGCATATAGATGAGGAACGCATTGTTATACGTCTGGTTCGCCGGCAGCAGGATGTCGCTCGTGGCCGCGGCACCATTGGCGGCGGCCGCCACGTTGGTGACCGCGAGGAAGCCCAGCTGGCCGACGGCGAGCCCCGCAAAGGACCACATCGCCATGCGGGAGGCACCGCCCAGGCCCGCCACTCCGAGGCGCCAGCGGAAGCTAAAGCCCGTCTTTTTTAGCGCGATGATGAGCACGCCCGCCTGCACGGCGACGCCGAGGGTCGCGAAGCCGGCGAGCAGGGCGATCCGGCCGCCGGTCCAATCGGCGGGGTTTGCGCCCGAGCCGTCGCGGGCAAAGCCAAAGATCCACAGGTATATGACTAGGCCGATGATCGCGACGATATTGTTGGCGACGGGCGCCCACATATAGGGGCCGAAAGAGCCCTTGGCGTTGAGCACCTGGCCGAGCAGCGTGTAGACGCCGTAGAAGAAGATTTGGGGCAGACACCAGATCGCGAATGCGATCGCCAGGTCGAACCAGGCCGGATCGAGCTGGGAGGCGTATAGCGTCACGATGATCGAGCTGCCGATCGTCGCGATAAACGTGAGCACGAACAGCCCAAGGCCGGCGACGGTCAGCAGCCGGTTGACGTATTCGTCGCCGTCCTTGCGGCGCAGCGCCCGCACGACCTGCGGCACGAGCACGGCGTTGAGGACGCCGCCGGCCAGCAGGTTGTAGATGATGTTTGGCAGCGTGTTGGCCACCGCAAACGGGTCGGCCTGGCCGGCGCTCGCGCCGATCGCTGCCACGAGCAGCGCGTTGCGCAGCAGACCAAGGATCCGCGAGACGAGCGTCCCGGAGAACATGAGGGCGGAGGAGCCTGCAAGGCCTCGCTCTCGTACCATTACTTCTCCTTGAGGCTCGGCGCCGTATCCGCGGGCGGCACGTGCCCGCGGCCTCGCACGCCGCGTTGACGATTTCGGGCGATGGTCCGGATGATACCGCCGACGACGAGCAGCGCGAGCGCCGCCGCGGCGATCGCCGTGCCCACATTCTCCCAATCGGCGCGCACGCGCACGTCGAAGGGCGCCGAGGAGGCGATTTCCTGGCCGTCGGCGCTCATGACGCGCACCCGCACCTTTAAGTCGCCCGATCCTACGGCGTTGACCGGCATCGCGACGGTCGTGCGCGCGCCGGGCGTCAGCGTCGCCTCGACGACGCCCGGAGTTTGCAGACGCGGATCCTGGGCGACGAGATCGACGACGACGTCGGCGGGGGCGCTGAGCGCCGAGTTGATGTGGATGGGTATATCCGGCTGATCGGAAATGAGCAGCAGCGAGGAGGCCGTCTCCACCGTGATTGCGCCCGCGAGCGAGGCCGCGCGCTGCTCGATCGCATCGAGCACGCGCATGCGCTCCCCGCGCGATTCGGCGAGCGCGGTTGACCACAGGTGGCGCTCGGCGATCCGCAGGTCGCTCACGAGGCTGTCGCCGTTGCTCGTCGTGCTCGCGATCGCCGAGGCCCGCGCGATCGCCTCGCTCGCGCGCTGGTTGATCGCGGTTTCTGGCGCGGCGGGCGACTGCTCGGCGACCGCCCACGTGGCGGGGCGCCGGCCGTCGGTCTGCACAAAGGCGCCATCGGCAACGGGCGGCACCGTGCCGGGCATCGTAAACGGCGCGCCGGTCAGCGCCGCGACGCCCGCCGCGGCGGCCTCGGCATCAACGTCACGCGGCAGCGCGAGGACGAAGGTGCGCGGATCGTTCGGGCGCTCGCGGATGGTGGCGGCGGCGTGCGCGAGCAGCGCCTGGCGATGGGCGATCGGTTCATCGCGCGCGGCCAGGTGGGCGCTCATCTTCGTATCGATAACGAGCGCGGGCGCGCCGGAGACCGTCGCGATGCCCGACGGCGTGTAATACGTCGCGGCCGGTTTGCGCACCTGGTCATCGCGCACGACGAGCACGGCGTCCTTGGGCCGCAGCGCGAGCGCCTCCTTGCTTACCTCCCTCGGCCACCAAAGCAGCGGCAGCGAGGACGGGGCCGCGCGCAGCGATTCGGCCAGGCGCGCCCGCCCGGCATCGAAGCTCGCGAGCGCCGAGATGTCCGGGTCGCCCGCAGGCAGCGTCAGCATGGGGGTCGCCTCCAGGCCGCGCAGCGCGGGATCACCCACCAGCGTCACGCCGGCCGAAGCGAGCGTGGCGATCGCGGTCTTGCGTTCGGGCGTGGCCGCATCGCTCATCGGATCGGCGAGGATGTCGCGGCTGGAGGCGCTCGCGGTGCCGAGGATGAGGAAGTTCGATGCCGGCAGCGAGGTATCGGGCCAGTTAACGACGTAGGAGCGGGCGTTGCCCGCCTCGGGCGGCGCCGCGCTGCCCGCATCGCCTGCACCATCGCTGAGGCCGGCGGCCGCCACTCGCACGAGGATGCCGCGCGGCCCGCGCGAGATCGTCGGCAGGTCCTCCTTGGGCACCGTCAGGCTCGCCTCGGCGCTCGCGCCCGCGCCGAGCTCATTCAGGGTCGTCGTCGTCAGTGGCGTGGAGGAATTATCGTCGCGCCCGCCGAGCCAATCATCGAGGCGCTCGCGGGCGACGGGCGTCCACGTCTGCAGCCGCACCTCGGCCACGGGTTCGGGGATCGGCGTCGAGCTCTCGTTGGTGACGCGCACGCGCAGCGTGATGTCGCTCGGGCCGGCGAGCACGGCGGGCGCCTGGTCGATGATCTCGACGCGCAGGCTGCCAGCCGCGCTCGCGCCCGGCAGGGCGGGCAGCCACGCCGCCGCGAGGGAGCACAGCAGGGCGAGAATGGAAACGAGCCGGGCGCGGCTCATGCGCGGCCTATCAGCACATCCCGCGCGGTGGCAATCACGCGCCGCTCGTTGGGGTAGGCGAGCCGGCTTGCCGCCTCCTCCAGGGTTAGCCACGCGACGTCCTCCGCCTCCTGATCCGGATCATTGTCGACGGTGAGATAGCCGCCGATCGCTTCCAGAAGATAATGATGGACTACTTTATGGACTCGACGATCATCGCCCGCGAACCAGTAGTCAATCGTGGCGAGGTGGCGCAATACTCGGGACTTGATCCCCGTCTCCTCATAGATCTCCCGCACCGCGGCCTCGGGGGCCGTCTCGGCCCCTTCTAAGTGGCCCTTGGGCAAACACCACTCGAGCCGGCCACCGCGGTTGCGCCGCGCAATGACGGCGACGTAGGCCCTGCCGCCCACGACGTCGATCGTCACGCCACCGGCCGAGGTTTCGTCGACGGTCGGCAGGATTCTGCGCACAGCGTACGCCCGGCGACGCGGCGGCGCGGGCACGCGGCGGCGAGGACTGGGCGTAACGGACATGCCATCCAGCTTAGTCAAGCCAGCGCCGCGTTGGGCCGTGGTGAGAAATGCGCGCCCGACGTGAGAAAGTAAGGACGTGCCCACTTCCGAGAATTCCGCCCTGAGCGTCAGCCAGCTGCGCAAGATCGCCTCCTACCAGCTCGACCAGCTGCCCGCTGTCGTCATCGAGCTCGGTGAGGTGTTCGCGAACGCGGGTTTCGAACTCGCGCTCGTCGGCGGCCCGGTGCGCGACCTCTTCCTCGCCCGCCCGACCCACGATCTGGACTTCGCGACCTCGGCGCACCCGGACGATACCGAGCGCCTTCTTGCCGCCTGGGGCGATACCCACTGGGCGATCGGCAAGGAGTTTGGCACGATCGGCGCGAAAAAGGGCGAGACGATCGTCGAGGTGACGACGTACCGCACCGATGAATACGATCCGTCGAGCCGCAAACCGCTCGTGCAATACGGCGACACGCTCGAGGGCGACCTCACGCGCCGCGATTTCACCGTTAACGCCATGGCCGTGCGCCTGCCTTCGCGCGAGTTCGTCGACCCGTGCGGCGGCCTACCCGACCTTGCCGCGATGGTGTTGCGCACTCCCATCGAGCCCGAACGCTCCTTCGACGACGATCCGCTGCGCATCATGCGTGCCGCGCGGTTTGCCGCCCAGCTCGGTTTCGACGTCGAGCCGCACACGATGGCGGCGATGGAGAAGCTCGCGCCGCGCTTGGCGATCGTCTCCCCGGAGCGCATCCAGGCCGAGCTCACGCGCCTCATGACCGCGACGTGGCCGCGCCGCGGCCTGGAGCTCATGGTCTACACAGGCGTCGCGGACCTCGTGCTGCCCGAGCTCGCCAACCTGCGCCAAACCCAGGACGAGCACAACCGCCACAAGGACGTCTACGAGCACACGCTGACCGTGCTCGATCAGGCGATCGCGCTCGAAACCGGCCCCGAGGGCCCGGTACCGGGGCCCGATTTCGTGTTGCGCTTTGCCGCGCTCATGCACGACGTCGGCAAGCCCGCGACGCGGCGCTTTGAGCCCGGCGGGCAGGTCAGCTTCCACCACCACGAGGTCGTCGGCGCAAAGATGACGCGCAAGCGGATGCGCGAGCTGCGCTTCGATAAGCAGACGACGAAGGACGTCTCGCGCCTCGTCGAGCTGCACCTGCGCTTCCACGGCTATGGCGATCAGGCCTGGACGGATTCGGCCGTGCGGCGCTACGTCACCGACGCCGGCCCGCTGCTCGAGCGCCTGCACCGCCTGACCCGCGCCGACTGCACGACGCGCAACCGTCGCAAGGCCAACCGCCTCGCGGCCGCCTACGACGATCTCGAGCGCCGCATCGACGAGCTCGCCAAGGCCGAGGAGCTCGCCAAGATCCGCCCCGACCTCACCGGCAACGACATCATGGCGATCCTCGGGATCCCGCCGGGGCGCGAGGTGGGCGCCGCCTACAAGTTCCTGCTCAACCACCGCATGGAGCACGGGCCGATGAGCCGCGAGGACGCCGAGAAAACGCTGCGGGCCTGGTGGGAGGCGCGCTAGGTGCGCCTCATCGCCGACCTCAAGACCCTCACGGGCTACGCGGGTTTCCGCAAACTGCTGGCGATCCGCCTGGTGAGCCAGACGGGCGACGGACTCGTGCAGGCGGGCCTGGCCTCCCTGTTCTTCTTCTCGCCCGAGCGCCTGACGACCGCCGGGGACGTCGCCATTGCGTTTGCGGTGCTGCTGCTGCCCTTCACCGTCGTCGGCCCGTTCGCCGGCCCACTGCTCGATCGCTGGCGCCGCCGCCAGGTGCTGCTCTACGGCAACGCCGTGCGAGCCGTCCTCGCGGTCATCATCGGCCTCTGCCTCGTCCAGCTCGGCATCGGCCCAGCGGTCTACGCGCTCGCGCTGCTCATCCTGGGCGTCAACCGCTTCCTGCTGTCCGCACTGTCGGCCGGGCTGCCGCTCGTCGTGCCGCGCCATCTGCTCCTCATGGCGAACTCGATCACGCCGACGCTCGGTGCCGGCGCCGCGGTGCTCGGGGCCGTCATCGGTTTCGGCCTCGGGATCGTCCTGCCGACGGGCGCGGTGCGCGACTTCGGGCTGCTCGCCGCCGCCGGCCTCGTCTTCGCGGCCGCTGCCGCCCTCGCGCTGCGCCTGGCCCCGAGCGAACTCGGCCCCGACGGTTCGGGTGAGCGTCGCCGCTCGATCTTTGCCGTCTTTGGCGAGCTCGCGGCCGCGGCCCGCTACCTGACGGCCCGCCGCACCCCCGGCGCGGCGCTCGCGGTCATGGCGACCCACCGGTTTTTCTACGGCGTGAACTTCCTCGTCCTCATCCTCGCCTCGCGCAACCTCCTCGTGGATCCGACGAACGCCGCGGCCGGGCTCGCGCTGTTCGCCACCCTGTCGGGCATCTCCTTTGCCGGCTCGGGTCTCGCGATCATCGCGACGCCCATCGCCCACGAGCGGCTCTCCCCGCAGCAGTGGATCCTCGCGTGTTTGGGGATTGGCGCCCTCTCCCAGCTCGTGGCCGCTACCGCCCCCGCGGTGCCCGTCATCGCGAGCGCCGCCTTCCTCCTCGGGCTATCCGTCCAGGGCGCGAAGATCGCCGTCGACACAATCGTCCAGCGCGATACCGCCGACGCCTACCGCGGCCGCGCCTTCGCGCTGTATGACGTGATGTTCAACGCCGCGTTCGTGGGAGCCGCCGGGCTCGCGGCCGCCATCCTGCCCGATACCGGGTGGTCGCGCGGCGTCTTCCTCGTGCTCGCCGCCGCCTTCGCGCTGCTCGCCGCGGCCTACCGCCTGAGCCCCGCCGAACCCGCCGACGTTGCCTCTACTCGCGTGTGATCCGCCACGTTCGGGGGTGAGTTAGCTCGCTCGGCTCTGTTATCCGTGTGGCTGGTGGGGCCATACTGGAGGGTACTGATCTGGAAGGACTGGGTGTGAACGAGCATCAGGGCAAACCCGTGACGCGCCGAAGCCTGCGCGAATCACGCAACGCGGCTCCGCCGAAGCCGCCCAAGGGCCGTACCCGCACGCTCAGTGCGACCAAACCCAACGGCAAGCGCCGGCGCTACCCGCGCCCGAACAAGGGCCCGATCCTGCGCTGGCTGCCGGGCTGGAAACTGGTCCTCGGCCTCTTCGCGTTCCTCATCGCCTCCGGCGCGGGCCTATTCGCGCTCGCCTACTCGATGATCGACGTGCCGCAGCCGGGCGACTTCGCCCAGGCCCAGACGACGACGGTCTACTACGCCGATGGCGAGACCCAGCTCGGAACGTTCTCCGAATACGATCGCAAATCGGTCGCGCTATCCTCCCTGCCCGAGCACGTCGGCCACGCCGTCGTCGCCTCCGAGGACCGGCGCTTCTACACCAACCCCGGCATTGACCTGCGCGGTATTGCGCGCGCCACGTGGAACAACCTGCGCGGCAACCCGCTGCAGGGCGCCTCCACCCTCACCCAGCAGTACGTCGAGCGCTATTACGTCGGCGATACCAAGGACGTCGTCGGCAAGGCGAAGGAAGCGATCCTCGCGCTGAAGATCGACCAGCAGCAGTCCAAGGAAGAAATCCTCGAAAACTACCTCAACACCATCTACTTTGGCCGCGGCGCCTATGGCATCGAGGTCGCCGCGGAGCACTACTTCGGCAAGAGCGCCACGGACCTGTCGATCTCGGAGTCCGCGCTCCTGGCCGGCCTCATTCCGGCGCCCTCAAAGTGGGACCCGGCCGTCATGCCCGAGCGCGCCGAACAGCGCTGGAACCGAGTTCTGGACATCATGGTCGCCGACGGCTGGATCACCCAGCAGGAGCGCGATCAGCAGACCTTCCCGAAGACGATCGACTACAAGCCGGTCAACGCCCTGAAGGGCCCAAACGGGTACCTGCTCGACATGGTGAAAAACGAGGTCGTCAACAAAGCGGAGATCTCCGAGGACGAGCTGAACACGCGCGGGCTCGCCATCGTCTCCACGATCCAAAAGCCCCGCCAGGACGCCGCCGTCGAGGCCGTCAACGCGCTGCCGGAAGACCGGCCCGAAAACAACCGCGTGGGCCTGGCCTCCATGGATCCGCGCACCGGCGCGCTCGTCGCCGTCTACGGTGGCCCGGATTTCGTCAGCCAGCCGCGCAACGCTGTCACGCAGGACCGGGCTCAGGCGGGTTCGACCTTCAAGGTCTGGACGCTCATCGGCGCGCTGGAGGAGGGCTACTCGCTCTACGACACGTTCCAGTCCTACAACAACATGGAGATCGAGGGCTTCGACAAGCCCGTGCGCAACTACGACCGCGTCAACCGCGGGCGCATCAACCTCGTGAAATCGACCGAGGACTCGGTCAACACCCCCTACGCCCAGCTCAACGTCGAAATCGGTCCGCAGCTAACGCTCGACACCGCGGTGAAGGCCGGCATCCCGAAGGACACGCCGGGCCTGGCCCCCGTGCCCTCCAACGTGCTCGGCCCGGCCTCGCTGCGCCCGCTCGATCAGGTCCGCGCTTATGGCACGATCGCCGCGCAGGGTGTGAAGCACGAGCCGTTCATCGTCTCCGAGATTAAGGACGGGCGCGACAACGCCATCTACAAGGCGGGCACCGACGGCGAGCAGGTCTTCGACGCCGATGTCATGGCCGATGCGACCTACGCAATGCAGCAGGTGACCCGCACGGGCACCGCGCACTACGTCGGCTCGCACCTTGGCCGCCCCGCCGCGGGCAAGACGGGCTCATCGAATGACTACAAGTCGGCGTGGTTTGCGGGCTTCACGCCTCAGCTCGTGACCGTGGTCGACATGTACCAGGTCGGTCCGGACGGGCAGGAAGAAGAGCTCACCGGCTTTGGCGGGATCCGCACGGTCGCCGGCGGCACCTATCCGACCCAGATCTGGACGAACTATATGAAGGCCGCGCTCGAGGGCGAAGAGGTCATCCCGTTCCCGGAGCCGACGGCGAAGAAGGCCACGAAGCATCCGATGCCGGTGCCGACGCGCACGCAGGCCCCGACGCAGGCTCCGAGCGAGGAGCCGACGGAAGAGCCGACTGAGGAACCCACCGAGGAGCCCACGGAAGAGCCGACCGAGGAGCCGACGGAGCAACCCACCGAGCAGCCGACGGAGACGCCGAACCCCACCGAGACTCCGACGAAGCCGGGCAACAATAAGCCGGGCAGGCCGGGTCAGCCGGATAAACCCGCGCCACCGGGCCGCGGCAACGGCGGCGGAAACAACTAACAGGAGGGGAGTGTCTGTGTGCTCCGAGTCTGTCAGCAATCAACCAGATCACGAGATCGATGCAGTTGCAGCTGCAATCCTGAGGTTGGACCCGTCAGGTGAGCGGATTGCTAGGGTTTTTCGGCGGACCTTCGACCAGGCCTATGACGGTCTCAATACAGGTCGATATAAGCTCGGTCAGCTATACAAAACCGAAAAAACTCATTTTGGCACCCAGTTTGAGATCAATCTACAACGTGAGCTGGACTTCGAGGACGGGGTCATTCTCGACTACTGTATCGCCGGAATTGAGGTGGATTGCAAGTACTCGCACACGGGGCAATGGATGCTCCCAATTGAATCGTTCAATCATCTCGTGTTGGTAGCGCAAGCCGACGACTTGAGATCGTACTGGAGACTCGGAGTGGTCCGTGTTAGCGAGGAGAATCGTCGAACAAGTGAGAACAGAGATCGAAAGACCGGCCTGAATAAGCTCGGTAGATCGCGGATCAGGTGGTTGTTTTTCGACGCGAACTTGCCGCCTAACGCATTGCTTCAGCTCCCCGAGTCAGAAGTCGAGCGAGTGATGGCTCTTAGAAGCGGACAGCGTCGGATCAACGAGCTCTTGCGAACGGCGCAGAACCAGAGGATTAGCAGAAACATCATCGCGACAGTTGCACAGCAGAGTGATTACATGAAGCGAGTGCGAGGCAATGGGGGCGCTCGGAGCGCATTACGGAACGAAGGTATCGTGATTCTTGGGGGCGACTACAAAGCTCAGCAAAGAATCGCTCGCGAACTGGGTGCTGAGGTTCCCGAGCGCGGCGAGGTCGTAGCGGTACGCGTCGTCCCTTCTATGCCTGGAGTAGGTGTAGAAATCTCAGAGACTTGGTGGCGGCTTGCCCTGCCGGGTGAGGATACACCCGCGCCGGCGCCGATTATTCCCTACGCATAATGATGAGTCGCAGAGTTCTAGCCGATTGCGCGGAGTTCTTCACCGCTACTGGTCTCGCGTGTCACTCCAGCTCCTAATGCCGTCTTGATTGATTCGCCGATCGCGGCTGCAACCGGTGGGGGGAAGGCGTTACCAATCTGACGGTAGATTGACGTTTTGCGCCCTGCGAACTCCCAATCCGGAGAGAATCCTTGAACTCTCGCTACCATCGGATTGGTGAGACGCGGAATGTATGTTTCAGGCATTTCAGGACCGGGAGCTTCATTTGCGATTCCTTTGCCGTCCACGCCGAGTCGCAGCCAAGCCTCTTTCGCTCTCGTGGGCCCGAGATCCGCGCCGCCGTGTTTCTTCGATCCGCCGACTACGGTCGGAGCGATACTGTTTGCTCGTTTTGCCCAAGACGAAGCTCCCAGCCAGCCACGTTCTCCCATCATTCTTTCGAGAGTCTGACCAACCGTAGGAGGTGTTCCGACTGGCCGGGGCCATTCGAAGTTTCGGAAGTGTGGTCGCCTGAGCGCGACGAGAATGAAACGAGGCCGGAGCTGAGGAACGCCATACTCACTTGAATAAAGTAGTTGCCAATCAGTGTCATATCCGCAGCGATCAAGTTCCCGAAGGATCGATTCGCGATAGGTGGAGAACCGGGCGGAAGCGAGCCCTCGAACGTTTTCTAGCATTACAGCAGTCGGACGGGCTTCCCTTACAAGCCGGAGAGCTTCAGGGAACAGATCGCGTTCATCGTCGGAACCGAGCTGCTTTCCGGCGATACTGAACGGCGGGCACGGCACGCCACCGGCAATCAAATCGATTCCACGGAACTGGCGTCCATCTATAGAGCGAACATCGGCTTCAAGGACTTGCCAACTCGGGCGGTTGCGGCGAAGTGTCTCAGCGGCATCATGATCGATTTCGACCGCCAGCTCGTGATGGAAGCCAGCATGCTCTAAGCCAGAAGACTGTCCCCCGGCTCCCGCACAAATCTCCAGGACATGCATGTCGTTCGACCTCTTCATTCCTTCATTGTTTCACTTAGGGCAACTGGGGCAGCTTCCCAGGTCCATGAAGCGTCTCACGAACCTGTGACATGCTCCTTCAAGGACGTTGTTCCAAGGTTTCTCTCAGGCTATCGCGTGTCGTAATGGGCGCTGAGCAGACCTGGCCGTGGCACACGTAGGCCGCCGCCCGGCCCGTGACGGGTCCGCGGCCCTGCAGCAGGGTAGCGGCGTCGCGCTCACCCACGATGATCATGGCGCCCGGCGAGGCGAGCTCGCGAGCCGTCCGGGCGAGGTCTGCAGCGCCCTCGCCGGCCGCGATCGCCACCTGCAGCGGACCGGAGGCAAGGTCCTCGGCAACGCAGAGCGCCCAGCCCGCGAATCGTGGCGCCTCGCGCATCACTCCCGCGAGCAAGCTCAGGCTCTCTCGACCCGCCGCCACATACTCTGGCGAGCCCGCGACCGTGCCGTAGCGAATAAGGGCGCCCGCGAGCGCCGAGGAGCCCGACGGCTCCGCATTATCGCTCTCGCCGCGCGGCCGTACATACAGCTCGGTGTCGGCGGCGACGTCATAGATGAGCCCATCGGCGTCCCGAAAACGCTGGCTCGCCGCATCCAGGAGCTGGCGGGCGCGCTCCAGCCAGCGCGGCTCGGCGGTCGCGAGATGCAGCGCCACGAAGCCCTCCGCTACATCGCCGTAGTCCTCGGCGACGCCGGGCGCCTGGCCCACAGCGCCATCCCTTGAGGTGCGGCGCAGTTCGCCGTCGACGAGGTGTGTCTCCCACAGCGCGTCGGCGCAGGTGATGGCCGCTTCCAGCCACGACGGTTCGTCAAGCGCCATCGCCGCATCGGCCAGGGCCGCGATCGCGAGGCCGTTCCAGGCAGCGATCACGGCGCCGTGGCGATCGGGCTGCGGGCGCCGGCTGCGCGCCGCAAGGAGGCGCTCGCGGACGGGAAGCCACCAGTCCCAGTCGATATCGCCGAGCAGCTGCAGCGTCGAGGTACCGTGCTCGAACGTCCCCGCTTCGGTGACGCCAAGGGCCCGCGCGGCACGCGCGCCGTCGGCCTCACCGAGGACATCGATCAGTTCGCGGGGCGTCCACACGTAGGTGGCGCCCTCCGTGCCATCGGTGTCGGCGTCGAAGGAGGAGGCGAACATGCCCTCGCGCGTGCGCAGATCTCGCAGCAGAAACTCCGCAGTGCCGCGGGCGCTATGCAGTGCGAGTGTGCGCAGCGGCTCATCGGCGCGGATCGCCACGTGCGCGAAATGCCGCAGCAGCAGGGCGTTGTCGTAGAGCATCTTTTCGAAGTGCGGGACCACCCAGGCGCGGTCGACCGCGTAGCGCGCAAAGCCCCCGGCGAGCTGATCGCACATACCGGAGCGGGCAATAGCATCGGCGGTGTGTGCGACCATGACGAGCGCCGATTCGTCGCCGGTGCGGATCGCGTGCCGCAGCAGAAAGTCGAGCGCCATCGTCGGCGGGAACTTCGGCGCGGACCCAAAGCCCCCGAACTCGGCGTCGTAGCTGCGCGCGAGCATGCTCGCTGCCTCGGCCAGGTCCTCCTCGGAGATCACCTCGTGCGAACCTCCGGCTTGGGCGTCGCGCAGCATCGAGGCAACATGCGCGCCGCTCGCCCGGGCCTCATCGCGCTGGTCCTGCCACACCCGCACCATTTGGGTCAGCAGCTGCATGAATTGTGGTTTCGTCAGATAGGTGCCGCACCACAGCGGAGTGCCGTCGGGGGTAAGGAGGCAGGTCATGGGCCAGCCGCCGGATCCCGTCATCGCTTGGGTTGCCGCCATGTAGGCCGCATCGACGTCGGGCCGCTCCTCCCGGTCCACTTTGATGGGGACGAAGTGTTCATTCAGGAGGGCAGCGACCTCGGCATCCTCGAATGACTCGTGCGCCATGACGTGGCACCAGTGGCACGCCGCATAACCGACCGACAGCAGGATCGGAATGTCGTGCTCGCGAGCATGCGCGAGGGTCTCATCGGTCCACTCCTGCCAGGCGACGGGATTGTCGGCGTGCTGGCGGAGGTAGGGGGATGCGGCAGAACCAAGAATGTTCTTCATCTTCCAACCGTAGGCGACGCGGCAAGCGGAAGACCGGCGTTCGTCACAGCTGCCGATAACGCCTAGATACACGCGGAGGCCTGCACTATAGTGGGAGATTGTGCTGTCGGCACCGGCAGAAATCTGCTGGCCGTCGATACTCACACGCATCACCCTCCTGTCACGGAGAGACCGTGACCGACTAGACCACAGGAGGTGGGGTTAACGAATGCGTAACTATGAACTCATGATCATCCTCGATCCCGAGGTGGATGAGCGTTCCGTAGGGACCACGCTGGACAAGTTCCTCGAGGTCATCACCAAGTCCGGTGGCACCGTGGACGTCGATATCTGGGGCAAGCGTCGTCTTGCTTATGACATCAACAAGCGTTCCGAGGGCATCTACGCGGTCGTCAACATGACCACGACGCCTGAAAGCGCCAAGGAGCTCGATCGCGTGCTCGGTCTTTCCGAAGCCGTCATGCGCACCAAGCTCATCCGTCCGGACGCGCACTAAGCGCATCCGAGCCCGTCGTCACTGAGAACAGGAAGCAATCATGGCAGGCGAAACCCTTATCACCATCGTTGGCAATCTCATCGCCGATCCCGAACTCCGGTTCACCAATTCTGGTGCACCCGTCGCGAATTTCACCGTGGCGTCGACCCCGCGGAACTTTGACCGCGAGACCCGCGAATGGAAGGACGGCGAAACGCTGTTCATGCGCTGTTCGGTCTGGCGCGACTACGCCGAAAACGTCGCTGAGTCCCTCACCAAGGGCATGCGCGTGATGGTTCAGGGCCGCCTCGTGCAGCGCAACTGGGAAACTCCCCAGGGCGAAAAGCGCTCCACCGTGGAACTGCAGGTCGACGAAGTCGGCCCCGTGCTGCGCTTTGCGACCGCTAAGGTCCAGCGCTCCCAGCGCGGCGGATCCAGCTATGGCGGCGGCCAGGGTGGCGGCCAGTCCTACTACCAGGGTGGCCAGCAGTCCTCCGGCGCGGACTACAACGCACCGGCCGGTGGCTCTCAGAACGACCCGTGGGGAACCGGCGGCTCGAGCTTCGATAACGAGCCCCCGTTCTAACCCGAACACCGAACGCTTTTTCACACTTTTATTTCGAGGAGACAACCATGGCGAAGCCTCAACTTCGCAAGCCGAAGAAGAAGATCAGCCCACTGAAGACCGTCAAGGTCGGAAACGTGGACTACAAGGACACCGCTCTGCTGCGTAAGTTCATCTCGGACCGCGGCAAGATCCGCGCCCGCCGCGTGACCGGCGTGTCCGTCCAGGAACAGCGCGCCATCGCGAAGGCCGTCAAGAACGCCCGCGAAATGGCCCTGCTGCCCTACACCAGCTCGAACCGCTAACAGCTAAGGGAGGAGAGAACTAGATGAAGCTCATTCTTACCCACGAGGTCTCCAACCTTGGCACTGCCGGCGACGTCGTCGAGGTCAAGGACGGCTACGGCCGTAACTTCCTGCTGTCGCGCGGCCTGGCCACTCCGTGGACCAAGGGCGCCCAGAAGCAGATCGACCAGATGAAGGCCGCCCGCAAGGCCCGCGAGATCGCCTCCGTTGAGGACGCCCGCGCCCTGCGCGACGCCCTGCAGGCCAACTCCGTCACCATCGAAGAGCGCGCCGGCGAGTCCGGTCGCCTCTTCGGCGCTGTCTCCACCAAGGAGATCGCGGACGCGGTTGAGTCCCAGCTCGACAAGAAGATCGATCGCCGCACCATCGAGATCGGTAACCCGATCAAGTCGGTTGGCGAGTACAAGGTTTCCGTGAAGGTGCACCCCGAGGTCCAGGCCACCCTGGATGTCGTGGTCAAGGCCGCCAAGTAAGGCCCACCCACCAAACCACGTCACGGCCGGTCCAAGGAGCAATCTTTGGACCGGCCGTTTCGCATACCAGCGTTGGCGGGGATCCCTACTTTCGGCCTAACCTAACCGAACCTAACCGGGAGGTAGGTTGATGGTTAGGTAGATTTAGAGATTCTCTCCCCTTTAGAACTGCCCTGGGGAACAAGGCGGTATCGGCGCCGCGGGCTATACGTCGCGTCAGTCGCTTCGATCTTTCCCTCCGCAATCAAGTCATTCAGGTGACGAACTATAGTTGTTCTGCTCAAGCCAGAGGCGTCTATAAGGTCGGAAGACGACAGTGACTTCCCCTGCGAAAGAGCATGCATGATGGCACCTCTCGTGCTGCGAATGCCCTTGCTCTCCTGCTCCGCAGGAGTAAGACGTCGTCTAAACATCGTGATTTTGAAATGGGTGGGAGAGTCCGTGGGAATCGGATCTTGCATAAGCGCTTTGCGTAGAGCTTCCGCGATAATCGCGTATCCAGTCCCACGATTCTCTGCCACCGCTCCTCCATCTACCGATTGCACGTCTTCCAGGAGCCTTGAAAGGCTGGCGTTCCGGGACGATGAAGTTCCTGCCCGGCCGAGTGAATCAACTGTTATATTTCCGAAGAGTCCACCGGGATTAATGATCTCCATGCGATCCACATACATGTCGACTTGAACTGGAGTGCCTCTAGACATAGGAGAATAGTCGCGATGCATGAGCGCGTTGGTGATGGCTTCTCGTACAGCTTCAAGTGGATAGTCTGGTAGGTCTTTTCGGAAGGCGCCCTCGATCAATCCGCCGGTGCGCATGTTTCGGCTAACCGCTGCGACTGTATCCTCGACCATTTCCGGAATTGAGCCGTCAATGGAACGAGAATCAAGCAGCCTAGCTCCTCCGGAAAGCACGTCCGCCTTGGTAGTGCCGGGATAGACCGCAAACGCTACATTCAGTCGGGGGAAAAATTCCTGTGGGTAATCGCCGAGAGCGAGAAGACCCGCAAGGGTGGGGTGGTCAGTCTCGCCAGTATCCCTGCCGATTACGTGGAGCCTGCGTAGCGCTACTTCGCGTCCGCCCTTGACTGCACGAGGCTTAGTTGTTTGTAGGCGCGCTAAGAGGTTGGCGACTGCGCGCCCGTCTAGGTCGGATAGGTCCGCATCGATGACGGTTTCGCGATCGAAAAGAGGTTGGGAGCGATTCTCGCTCATGCGGTCGATCTCATAGGGAGTGAGTAAGCGGTTTCCGTCGTGTGACCTTATATAGCTACCACCGTACTTTCCTTGGCTTGTGACGAAACACGGGCGCTCCGCGGGCGGAAGTGCCACCACCTTGGCGACGACAACAGCTCCCTCCTCAAAGGGAATTATCGATATCGGAAACCGAAGGGCTGGAGAGAGATCATTGGCCGCAATCCCCGTTAGAGTATCTGCCCCAGCCTTAGCATCAAATCCCTGAACTGGGATAAAGCCTTCTTGCTCGTTCAACCCGAGGATAAGTGTTCCGCCGTTGCCATTGGCGAAAGCGGACATCGTTGCGCGAAGATCTTTTGGTATTCCTCTGGCCGCAGTCTTCACCTCGACCGATTCTGTATCAGTTCCGATTTTGCGCAGAGCTTGGATCAGCTTCCGCACATCCGCTTCGGCGTCCGTCATCCCTAGCCTCTTTCGAAGAACCTCACGCGTGCCCTACATCGTACCTAACCAGGAGAAAAGTAGGTGGTTAAGTTGTGAAAGGGGTGTCGGGTCAGTGGTTTTGTCTTGTATTCGTGCGGGGCTTACTTGTGTAAAGGGTTCCTTGTAGCTACTTCCAGACACCTAACCTAACCGAACCTAACCAGGAGAAAGGTAGATGGTTAGGTTGGTGTAAGGTTTACCACCAGGCGGCACAAAACTGCTCATGTTTCACGCGATGGAACAGTTCCCCGACGCTGGGGCACGCGCGCTCGTACAGTCAAAGTAAGGCACGCAATATCCGAGCAAAGGAGCAGTAATGTCTCAGCAGGTTATCGAATCCGACGGCAGCATCAACGGCCGGCCGTACACCTCGGTGTGGGACGATCTCGCGGAAGTCGAGTTCTCTCAGGGCTACCTGCAGGCCGGGCCTTATAAGACCCGCTACCTGCACGCCGGCTCGGACGACAAGCCGCTGCTGCTCCTGCTGCACGGCGTCACTGGCCACGCCGAAGCCTACGCCCGTAACCTGGCGGCACACGCCGAGCACTTCAACGTTTACGCGATCGACTTCATCGGTCACGGTTACTCCGCCAAGCCCGAGCATCCGCTGGAGATCAAGCACTACGTCGACCAGGTCCTCGCCGTCATCGAGGCCCTCGGCTACGACAAGGCCTACCTGTCTGGCGAGTCCCTCGGCGGCTGGACCGCCGCCCGCCTCGCCCAGCTACACCCCGACAAGGTTGAGCGCGTCGTCCTCAACACCATGGGTGGCACGATGGCCAACCCCAAGGTCATGGAGCGCCTGTACACGCTGTCAATGGAGGCGGCAAAGGACCCGTCCTGGGAACGTGTGAAGGCCCGCCTGGAATGGCTCATGGCCGACCCGACCATGGTCACCCCCGACCTCATCCGTACCCGTCAGCGCATCTTCCAGCAGCCCGACTGGCCCATGGCGTGCGAGATGAACATGGCGCTGCAGGACCTGGAGACCCGCAAGCGCAACATGCTCTCCGACGACGACCTGCGCGAGATCCAGGCACCCGCGATGGTGCTGTGGACGACGAAGGACCCCTCGGGCCCCGTTGATGAGGGCGCACGCATCGCGGACCTCATCCCGAACGGCCACCTGCAGGTGATGGAAAACTGCGGACACTGGCCGCAGTACGAAGACACCGAGACCTTCAACAAGCTCCACCTGGACTTCCTGCTCGGCAAGGCGGAGGCCTAAGGACCATGGCTGAGGAGAGCAATCGCGAGGATGTTGATGTCCTCATCGTCGGCGCCGGGCCCGTCGGCCTGACCCTGGCGAACCTGCTCGGTGGCTACGGCGTCTCGGTGCTGCTCGCCGAGGCGCGCAGCGACCTCATCGACTACCCGCGCGGCGTCGGACTGGATGACGAGTCCTACCGCACGATCCAGGCGATGGGGCTCATCGAGCCCGTGCGGCCGCACACCAACCCGAACCACATCGTCAAGATCGTCAACGGCAAGGGCCGCGTCCTGACCGCGAACAATCCCACGAGCGAACCCTTCGGGTTTGCGCGCAAGCACGGCTTCATCCAGCCGCTCGTGGACCGCGCCTTCTTCGAGGGCCTGGATCGCTATGAGCACGTGAACGTCGCTTTCGAGCACATGCTCATCGGCTTGGAGGAGTCGGGCGACTTCGTCACGGCGACGCTCGAAGTCGGCCCGCGCGACATGGACGGCACGACCGGCCCGCTGCCGGGCACGAGCCCGACCACGCGCCAGGTGCGCGCAAAGTTCGTCGTCGGCTGCGAGGGTGGACGCTCCTTTACCCGCAAGTGGCTGGGCGCGACCTTCGTCGGCGAATCGCCCTCGACTCGCTGGCTCGTCGTCGATGTGGAAAACGACCCCGTCGGCACGCCCGGCGTGTACCTCGGGGCCGATCCGAAGCGGCCGTATGTCTCGATCGGGCTGCCGCACGCGGTGCGGCGCTGGGAGTTCATGCTGCACGAGGATGAGCCCTCCGATGCGAGCGAGGATGACGCCTTCGTGCACGGTCTGCTCACCCCGCACGTGCCGGATCCGACGAGCCTGCAGGTCATTCGTCGCCGCGTCTTTACCCACCACGGCCGCGTCGCGGACACCTTCCGCTCCGGCCGCGTCATCATCGCGGGCGATGCCGCCCACCTCATGCCCGTGTGGATGGGGCAGGGCTTTAACTCGGGCCTGCGCGATGCGACCAACCTCGCGTGGAAGATCGCGACGCTCACCCGCGGCCAGGCGGGCCTCGACCTGCTCGATACTTACGACGCGGAGCGGCGCGAACACGCCAAGGCCATGGTCGACCTATCGATGACCATGGGCAATTTCATCAAGCAGCAGGACAAGCGCGTGGCGCTTGTGCGCGATTCCGTCTCGACCGCGCTCGGGGCCGTGCCGCAGATCAAGTCCTACTTCTCCGAGATGCGCTTCAAGCCGATGCCGCGCTACACCCGCGGCGTGCTCGTCGATCCCAATACGCTCGCCCCCGGCCGCGCGGCCCCGAAAATCACGCGCGATCTCATCCCCGTCGCGACGGCCGAGAACTGCGATTCGCCCGTCGGCGTCCAGTTCATCCAGCCGCGCGTGAGCGTCGCGGGCCAGGACGGCCCGATTCTGCTCGACGATGCGCTCGGCCCGTGGTGGGCGATCGCCGCGTGGGGCAATGACCCCCGGCGCCACCTCGCGCCCGAACTGCTCGACAAGGCACGCGAGCTCGGCATGAGATTTGCGTGCATCGTTCCCGAAACCCAGCGCCCCTGGGCCGAAGCCGCCTACGAGGCCGCCGATGACTTCGTCGTCATCGGCGATCACACCGGTGCGCTCAAGAGATGGTACGACGACCGTCCCGTCTCCGTTGTGTTCATCCGTCCCGACCGGTTCGTGGCCGCGGCGGTGCTCGCGCAGGAGGCCTCTCCTGCGTTCCGGTCCCTGCTCGCCGCACTCTCGTCCACGATCTAAGGAGCCCATCATGCCCGTTGCCCTGCTCACGATGTCCCACTCGCCGCTGCTCGAACACGCCAACCCGCCCGAAGAGGTCGCCGAGGCCGTCCAGGGCGCATTCGCCGAGGCGCGCGAGTTCGTCACAGCATTCGATCCCGACCTCATTATCAACTTCGGCCCGGACCACTACAACGGCTTCTTCTACGACCTCATGCCGCCGTTTTGCGTCGGCTTTGCGGCCGTCGGCACCG
Organism: Bowdeniella massiliensis; assembly: GCF_023634005.1. Classification (NCBI taxonomy): domain Bacteria; kingdom Bacillati; phylum Actinomycetota; class Actinomycetes; order Actinomycetales; family Actinomycetaceae; genus Bowdeniella; species Bowdeniella massiliensis. Next base: position 63,871 of record NZ_JALIQR010000004.1, on the reverse strand, counting down.
GCGACTACAACTCCTTCGACGGCGAGCTGAACGTCCCGACGGAGATCGCCCAGGATCTCGCGCAGTACATCATCGACCAGGACCTGGACACCGCGATCTCGCGTCGCATGGAGGTCGACCACGGCGCCGTGCAGCCGATCGAGATCATGTTCGGCGAGCGAGTCGCGGAGCTGTCGGTCATTCCCGTCTTCGTCAACGGACTTGCCAAGCCCTTCATGCGGATGGCGCGTGTGCGCAAGCTGGGGGACGCCGTCGGCGCCTTTGTGAAGGAGCACCTGGCCGACAAGAAGGTGCTGTTCATCGGCTCCGGTGGCCTGTCCCACGAGCCGCCGGTTCCGCAGTGGGCGACCGCGACCGAGGAACAGCGCAAGTTCCTGCTCGAGGGCCGCCACCCCACCCCCGAGGCACGCGCCGCCCGCGAGGCCAACACGATCGCCGTCGCGAAGGCCTTCGCCGCCGGTGAGGCCGACATTCGCGACCTCAACCCCGAGTGGGACGCCGCCTTCATGGACATTTGCCGCTCCGGCGAGCTCGAGCGCTTCGATGCCTTCACCGCGGAGGACATGGCCGAAGAGGCCGGGCGTTCCTCGCACGAAACCCGCACCTGGGTCGCGGCATTCTCCGCGCTGCGCGCGGCCGCCGGCAACTACGACGTCACCTACGAGTTCTACCGGCCGATCCGCGAATACATTGCGGGCTTCGGCGTCATGACGGCCAAGGAGGCCTAAGTGGACGGCAAGGACATCACAGACGGGGACGATACCCCGACGTCTCGCACGGCCCAGCTGGCCGAGGCCTCGCGCGACGTGCTCGAGGCCTACGCGACGGGCGTGCCGATCGCCCCGCTGCGCGAGACGATCGAGGGCCTGAGCCTGGATGAGGCCTACGAGATCCAGCTGCTGCAAGAAGAGCAGGCGCTCGCGGAAGGGCGAAAGGTCGTCGGTCGCAAGATTGGGCTGACCTCGCTCGCGATGCAGCGCCAGCTCGGCGTCGACTCGCCCGATTTCGGTTTCTTTACCGACGACGTCGTTTTCTACGACGACGCCGAAATCCCCGTCGAGCATTTCATCTCGCCGAAGGTCGAACCCGAGTTTGGCTTCTACCTCGGCGCGGACCTCACGGGCGAGGTGAGCCTGGATGAGGCGATCGAGGCGATCGCCTCGGTGCACGCCGCGATCGAGATTATCGATTCTCGCATCCGCGACTGGGACATCCGCCTCGTCGACACCGTCGCTGATAACGCCTCGCTCGGCGCCGTCGCCGTCTCGCGCGAACCGCTCGACCTCGACATCGCCGATCTCGCGAGCACCCGCTGCGCGCTGCTGATCGACGATGAGGAGGTCGGGGCCGGCACTGGCGCCGACGTCATGGGACACCCCGCGGCCCCGCTCGCGTGGCTCGCGACGACGCTCAGCAAGCGCGGCGTGCACCTGAAGAAGGGCGACCTCGTGATCCCCGGGTCCTTCTGTGCGGCACACGCGGTTGAAGCGGGATCGCGCGCCACCGCAGACTTTGGTCAGGCCGGCGCGCTCACCATCACCTTCGGCGCGGGCCCCACAGTTAAGGAGTAGGCATGAGCCAGAAAAAGTACACGGCGGCGATCGTCGGACCGGGCAACATCGGGACCGACCTCATGTTCAAGCTCATGCGCCGCTCCGAGTGGATCGAACCCGTCTACATGGTGGGCGTCAAGGACTCCGAGGGCCTGCGCCGCGCCGCGAAGCTCGGCCTGGAGACGAGCGCCGAGGGCGTGGACTGGCTGCTGGAGCAGTCCGACCTGCCCGACTTCGTCTTTGAAGCCACGAGCGCCAAGGCGCACCTGGCAAACGCGCCGCTCTACCGCGAGGTCGGGATGCGCGCGATCGATCTGACGCCCGCCGCGATCGGCCCCTACGTCTGCCCGCCGGTGAATCTGGAGTCGATGCCCGACGTCATGAACGTCAACATGATTACGTGCGGAGGCCAGGCCACGACGCCGATCGTCGCCGCCGTCTCCGACGTCGTCCCCGTCGAATACGCCGAGATCGTTGCCTCGATCGCGTCCAAGTCGGCCGGGCCCGGCACCCGTGCCAACATCGATGAGTTCACCGAGACGACGGCCGCCGCGCTGCGCGTGGTCTCGCGCGCCAAGCAGTCCAAGGCGATCATCATCCTGAACCCCGTCGAGCCGCCGATGCTCATGCGCAACACGGTCTACTGCTCGCTGCCCGCCGAGGCCGCCGCCCCCGGCGCCCTGCAGGATCAGGTCAACGAGTCGATCGCGCGCATGGTCGAGCGCGTCCAGGAATACGTCCCCGGCTACCACCTGACGGCGGACCCGCAGTTCGATGAGGCCCGCGAGGATTGGCGTGGCTGGGGCCGCGTCACCGTCCTCATCGAGGTCAAGGGCGCCGCGAACTTCCTGCCGGAATACGCCGGCAACCTCGACATCATCACCGCCGCCGCCGCGCGCACCGGTGATCTGATGGCCGAGCGGATGAGCTCCGCTCAGAAGGGAGCCTGACATGGCCCAGTACAAGGTTCGCCTGACGGACACCACCCTGCGCGATGGCTCGCACGCGATGCGCCACCGCTTCACCGAGGACCAGGTCCGCAAGGTCGTGCGGGCCCTCGATGACGCGAACATGCCCGTCATCGAGGTCACCCACGGGGACGGCCTCGCCGGCTCCTCCTTCAACTACGGGTTTTCCGCCGTCGACGAGATGGTCCTCATCCAGGCCGCGGCCGAGGAGTCCAAGAACGCGAAGATCGCCGTCCTCATGCTCCCGGGCCTCGGCACGATCACCGAGATGAAGGAAGCGCACCTGCGCGGCGCGAAGGTCGTGCGCATCGCCACGCACTGCACCGAGGCGGACGTCTCGATCGAGCATTTCCACGCCGCGCGCGAGCTCGGCCTGGAAACGGTCGGCTTCCTCATGCTCTCGCACCGCATCTCCCCGAGCGAGCTCGCCGCCCAGGCGCGCATCATGGCCGACGCTGGCTGCCAGTGCGTCTACGTCGTCGATTCCGCGGGCCACATGATCATGGAGGACGCCTACGACCGCGTGGACGCCCTCGTCCAGGAACTCGCGGGCGACGCCGAAGTGGGCTTCCACGGCCACCAGAACCTGTCCTTTGGCGTGACGAACTCCGTGTACGCCGTGCGGGCGGGCGCCACCCAGATCGACGGCACCCTGCGCGGCCTGGGCGCCGGCGCGGGCAACTCCCCGACGGAGGTGCTCGCCGCGGCCTTCGAACGCCTCGACATCGAAACTGGCGTGGACGTCAACGCCCTCATGTTCGCCTCCGAAGAGGTGCTGCGCCCGATGATCACGCGCATGCCGGTCATGGACCGCGCCTCGATCATGCAGGGCAAGGTGGGCGTGTACAACTCCTTCCTGCTGCACGCCGAGCGTGCCGCCGAACGCTACGGGCTCGCCGCCCACGACATCCTGGAGGAAGTCGGGCGCCGCGGCTACGTCGGTGGGCAGGAAGACATGATCATCGACGTCGCGGTTTGGCTGCAGGGCCAGTCCCGCTAGCCGATGATGGTGTCATGACGAGAGACCCGAACGAACGCCTCACCCTCGTCGGCCCCGGGCTCGCGCTCGTGATCGTGCACATGCAGCACGATATCGTCGACGCCGACCGTCCCTTCGGCGCGCTCTTTGCGCCCGAAATCGAGGCGAAGAACGTTGTCGCCGCCTGCGCCCGCGCCGCCGATGCGGTGCGGGCCGCCGGCGGCCTCGTGATCTTCGCGCGCATCGCCTTTGACCCAAGCGGGGATGACCTGCACGCCAACATCCCGCTGCTCGCCATGGCCAAGGACGCCGGCTGCCTCATCGACGGCACCCCCGGCGCCGAGATCATCGAGCAGTTGGACGTCACGGACGATGACGTCGTCCTCACGCACACCCGCCCGGGCCCATTCACCGGCACCGAGCTGGAAAAGATCCTGCACGATCAGGCGATCCGCGACGTCGCCGTCGCCGGCGTAGCGACGAACGCCTCCGTCGAGGCCACGATCCGCCAGGCCGGCGATCTCGGCTTCTCACCATTCGTGCTATCAGACGCCTGCGCCGCGGCCGATGACGCCCAGCACGAGGCCTCGCTTGCCACCATGGGCGGCCTGTTCGCCTCGGTCATCACCGTCGAGCAAATGACGGAGGCCCTGCCATGAGCGTCGCCGTCATCACCGGTGCCGCCTCCCCGCACGGGATCGGCTTCGCCATCGCCAAGCGCCTGGCCGCCCGCGGCCTCGATCTCGTCCTGATCGACCTCTCCGAGGACGTCACCGCGCGCGCCGACGAGCTCGCCGGCCAAGGGGTTCGCGCCCTCAGCCTCACCTGCGACCTAACCGATGAGGAAATGGTGACGAGCGCCGTCTCCGCCGCGACGGAGTTTGCCGTTGCGGGCGGCGGCCACGTCGAGGTCCTCGTCAACAACGCCGGGATCGCCTCGCCCACCCGGATCGCGGACATCACCCACGACGAGTGGCACACCCTCATGGACGTCAACCTCACCGGGATGTTCCTGCTGACGCAGGCCTTCGGCGTCGCAATGCGCGAGCGCGGCGGCGGCGCGATCATCAACATGTCCTCGATCTCCGCCCAGCAGGGCGGCGGCAACTTCGCGGGCGCCCACTACGCCGCGAGCAAGGCGGCCGTCCTCGGCTTCACCAAGGCCGCCGCCCGCGAACTCGCGCCCGGGGGAGTCGCGGTCAATGCCGTCGCGCCCGGCCTCATCGACACCGACATCACCTCGGCCGTGCTGCGCGAAGCCGAGGAGTCCGGCGAGACGAAGTTCGTCGCCGGGATCCCCGCCGGGCGGCCCGGCACGCCGGATGACGTCGCAAGCGCCGTCGAGTTCTTGGCGCTGGACGCCGGATTCGTCGTCGGCCAGGTCATCTCCGTCAACGGCGGCGCCTACCTGCCGTAGCCCTTGATCAGGACAGGACAAATCGAACCCCGTAGGGTTGAACCAGTTCTGACATCGAAGGGGAAGCCTCGAACATGAGCCGCGTCGATCACCTCGTTATCTCCGTTCCCGACATCGATACCGCAGCCCAGGAGTGGGACGAGGTGGGCCTGCCCTCCTCTCCCGGCGGCACCCACCCAGGTGGCACCGTCAACGTCCTCATCCGCGGCTCACAGCACGCCTACGTCGAACTCATCGCCGCCCCCGAAGGTGCCGACAACATCTGGTCGGAACGCGTGCGCAATACGCTCGGCCCGCTGTCGTGGGCAATTTGCGTGCCCGATATCGAAGCCGCCTGCCGAGCCGTGACGGAAGCCGGCTTCGAGCCCGGTGACATCCGCGACGGCGCCCGAACCACGGAGTCCGGCGAGGAGTTGTCCTGGCGCATGGTGGACCTCGGCGAGCAGCCGTTCGACGCGAAGCTGCCCTTCTTGATCGAGTGGATCAAACCGATGAGCGACGGTCCCGCCCACGGGCCCGTCCTGATCGGCATGTGCGTCGAAGTGGAGCATCCCTCCGAGCTCGAAAAACTCTTAGACGCCCTCGACTTTGACGACAAGGACGTGACCGTCGCGCTCGCCGAGGGCGACCGCGGACTCGTCTCAGCCACATTCAGAACTCAAGAGCCAGTCGCCGAAGTTGCCGAGCTTAACGGGCTGACAGTCAACCTGCACTGAGGCCGCCGAATGGCCTAAGAATGAGAGATGCTCCAGGTGGCTCGGGGGTCAGTCTCTGATTTGCCCGACCAGGTTACGAGTCCTTCTTCCCGGAGTTTCGTCAAACAGCTTCGAGCCGTCGGATTACTAACTCCCGCATAGGAAGCGATGTCACCTGTCCCACCGGCCCCGCCTAAGCTTCGGAGGGCATGCAGGACTTGCTCCGCTCGAGCAGGCAATCGTCGACGTTGATCTTCCGTAATCCGCGAAACGAAAGGAAGTGTCAGTGTGATATGCATGGGCTTCTGTTGATACATAGGTTTAGCTCGCCCAGCTTGTTCCATTTCGTCGAAAATGCGTCGGATCCCTTCGCCGAGTTCTTGAGCCAATCCCAGATCGGTGCATGTTCTTGCGATTCGAGGGTTGCGCGCGTAGCGCGGAATATTAAGCGGATTATCGAGCGAAGAAGAATGGTAGAACTTGCCGGGGTTGGTTATCTCCATGCGGTCGTCGAAAATCTCCACCCGGGTGTGGTCGCCGCCAAGACTGTATGACCGATGGATTGCGGCGTTGACTATCGCCTCCAACCAAGCATCGCGAGGAACGGGGCTCGTCGCCTGGAACTTTCCGTCTTCCCCAAGCGCTTTGCGTACCGGCAAGTTAGCCTCGACCCAGGCAGAAGCCGTCTCGATTGCGTCCGAGATCGGTCCGTCAGTTCGCTGATCAAAGGTGATGTTCTGGCTAGCACCGGTTTGTCGTAACGTTCCCTGAAATCGACAGACTCGGATAAAGGCTCCAGGCACTATTTGGGTTGGATTAGTGGAGAAGAGAAGAGCAGCCGCCACCGTGACCCCTCCGTCTAAATTGGTCAGACCACGAGACTTCAGTAGGTGAGCGAGTTCTCGGCTAGCGCCAGAACGCTCATAAAAGTCATCAAGGGTATGGCTGTCCAGATCACCTACCGTGAGCCCTGGAATGACTGTTGCTTCATAGTCTTCTACACCACGTTCATATTCGAACTCTGTTAGCTCTTTCCGGTTGAGCTTATGGTTGGAATCTCCTGTGCGTCGGTAGCATGTCCCGTCGGTTAAATAATGAACGGCGGCACTAGGGTGCACGATAAAGACAAGTAGAGAAGCCTGTTCGCCATCGTCGTCAATGACATCGACCTCCTGGACTTCGCAAGCGAGGGGAGGTTCGATGTGGTGACGGGGGGCTTGGCGGAGTGAGTTACTCCGCACAGTGAAGTCCGGTCGGTGTTGAATTTTCTTGTTCTCGATTCCTACAACGACTATTCCACCTTCGGCATTTGCGAACGCCGTAAGGGTCTCCGCGAGCTTTTTTGGCGCGATGCTGAGGGACTTACGGTCGAACCATTGGTCTTCGGGTCTTTCGCTCAACTCGAGACCTCGTTGCTCGGGCCGCTCTTCGAGTACGGCTTCAACGCTAAGGCGTGGCATACCGCTAGTGTATCGCAGGCCACTCGCTGTTACTCGAAAATTTTGGAGTAGTTTTCTAGTAGGCGTGGGGGTCTTGAGGCTTGTGGGTGTGGAGTCCGCATGATTTCGCAGGTGCCCCGTCAGGACGGAGCATGGTGCTACTCGAAAACTGCTTTCGAGTAGATTTTCTAGTAGCCGGGCTCGGCGCCGTGTTTTCCGCGCAGTCTTGCGGGTTTTCGCCTGTCTGGCGGCTACTCGAAAATTTTGGAGTAGTTTTCTAGTAGGCGTGGGGGTCTTGAGGCTTGTGGGTGTGGAGTCCGCATGATTTCGCAGGTGCCCCGTCAGGACGGAGCATGGTGCTACTCGAAAACTGCTTTCGAGTAGATTTTCTAGTAGAACTAGCTGCTCAGTCCGAAAGTCTTCAGCAACCGCGGCCGGGCCTCGCGGAACCAGGCGAGGAATTCGCGAGCTAGCGGGTGGGAGCGTGCTTGCGTGACGGCGATGACGAGACTATCTCTGATGGCCTGTTGCTGCTCACGTAAGGGGAGTTTCGCTAGCTCCGTATAACGCTCGGCTGCTTCCTTGGAGGCGGTGGCGGCCTCAGTGCGCCAGCGCCCGTCAAACCACCCGACCATGGGACAGAACTGCGTGGTAGGGGAGCCTTCGGGGCACGACTGCGCCTCGGGGGACCACGTTTCCGGGTCTTCCGGTTCATAGAGTTTTGAATCGGCGTCAATCGCTGCTTGCTTCAGGTGGTCGAGTGGTTCCGGAAAATCCACGGTCTTGTAGTAGGAGGCGAGTTAGATCCGGAAATACTGCTGGAGTTCGATGATCTGGTCCTCGGGCCCCATAGCGGTCAGGACGTCGAGTTCGTCGTGGGGTTGGGCATCGCCTGAGGTTCCCATCTCGGGATCCTTGGAGGCAGCTTTGCGGGATTCCTCTGCGGCTTCGATGAGGGAGTTGTGTTCCTGTCCGGGTTCGCTCCAGCCTCGATAAGGACACAGTGTTGCGCCGGGCAGGCTCACACACTCGAGGAAGTCGCGAAGTTCGAAGCCTGACAGGCGATCCGGTTGCTTCTTGATGTCCTCGAGATCAGCGATGAGGTCAAACAGGGGCTTAGTAGCATCGCTTCCAATGGCATCGGACAGCGATGGAGCGGTACCGCTCATGGTTTAAGTGACGGCGAGCGACTGAACGTGAGAGGGGTGCCGGGAGTCGGCTTCACTGCGAGCCTTCGTGAGTTCCTTGATGAGGAGCTGGAGTTGGTGGCTCGCGCCGAACCGCTGCAGGCGACGGACCTTGTACGTGGTGGTGTTATCTCGAGGCTAACGAGCAGCATTCGTCGATAGAACCGCCTGCGGTTGGATTACGGTTCAACCTCGCGACTGACAGTAGGGCCCGCATAGGCTGGGGGTATGACGAATTCTCGCCCCACTGCACTGATCACCGGAGCTTCGCGCGGGATTGGCCGCGCCATCGCCATCGAACTGTCGACGACGCACGACCTCATTGTCGGAGCCTCGAGCGACGACTCCCTCGTCGACCTCATCGCCGAGATCCCCGGATCCCGCTCCTTTGTCGCCAACCTGACGAGCCCCAAGGATATTGCTCGGGCCGTTTCCGAGCTTCGCCTCGAGCGACTCGACGTGCTCGTTCATTCCGCCGGCGTCGTGGGCGGTGAACACGTCGCGGAGACGCCCTGGTCCGAATACGATCGGGTGTTTTCGATCAACGTCTATGCCGTTGCCGAGTTGACCCGGCTCCTCCTGCCAGCGCTGCGCGAAGCAGGCGGTCAGGTGATCGCGATCAATTCCGGGTCCGGATTCCGCTCTGGGCCGGGAAGCGCCGTCTACTCGGGATCGAAGTTCGCACTGCGAGCGCTGACCGATGCGCTGCGGGAAGAAGAGCGCGGAAAGGTTCGCGTCAGCTCCATCCATCCCGGTCGCGTCGATACTGACATGCAGGTCGAGCTGCAAGAAGCAGCGGGAAATACGAACTATGACGGATCGATCTACCTCAGGCCTGAGTCCGTTGCGGCGGCTGTCCGGCTCGCCGTGGATGCGACGGACGAGGCGACGATCGAAGAGCTGTCTATTCGGCCCGTGAAGCAGTAGCTCGATGGCTGGGTCAGTTGTCGTCGTCGGATCGATCAATTGCGACTCCTATGTCGAGGTGAGCGAGCATCCGAAGCCGGGTGAGACGATCCTCGGGCTGGCCTCCTCACGCAGCTCGGGCGGTAAGGGCGCAAACCAGGCCGCGGCCGCCACGATTTTTGGGGCCCCGGTGGGGATGCTCGGTGCTGTCGGGCAGGACGACGATGGCGAGTTCGTTGTGGGTGAGCTCGGCAAGCGGGAGGTTGATACCTCGCACGTGGCGGTGGTCGGGGAGCCGACGGGGCGGGCGCTCGTCACCGTGGACTCGCGCGGGGAGAACACCGTCATCGTGCTGCCGGGCGCTAATGCGACGGTGACGCCGAGCTCGCTCGCGGACCGCGAGGCGATTATCGCTGGCGCCGATGTCGTCGTAACGCAGGGCGAGATCCCCGCCGATACGATCGAATGGCTCGCTGGTGTCGTGACCGGGCGGCTCGTGTGCAATCTCGCTCCGGTGGTCGAGGTCTCAAAGGAGACGCTTGCTCGCTTCGATCCGCTCATCGTCAACGAGCACGAGGCAATGGACCTGCTGCGGCAACTCGGGCGCGATGGCGAGGTCAGCCAAGGCGGCGAGGCCGAGCAGATCGGGTGGGAGCTGGTGGAACGGCTGAGCGAACTCGAGTTGTCGAGCATCGTCGTGACGCTGGGCGATGAGGGCGCGATCTGGGCGGATCACACCGGCCGCGCGCACGTACCCTCGGTCCCGGTGAAGGCCGTCGATACGACGGGTGCGGGCGACTGCTTCGTCGGGGTCCTTGCCGGGGCGCTCGCGGACGGCCAGACTCTAGCTGAGGCGACCGAGCTTGCCGCGCGTGCCGGCGCCTTTGCCTGCCAGGCGATGGGGGCGCAGCCCTCCTACCCGAAGAGCCTCGTGGACCTCGAGGCGCTCTAGGTCGCCTCCCACAGCGCCTCGTAGTAATCGAGGCGCTCGTGGTCGGGCTCCAGCCCATAGGACTCGATAAACAGCTCGCGGTAGCCGGGCCCGTAATTCCACGTCGTTGCGAGCGCACCGACGGCAATGTCTGCCCACCGGTCGGCCACGCCGAGCGCACCGAAGTCGACGAATCCCGCGAGCGATCCGTCATCGAGCAGCAGCGTGTTCGGGCTGCAGGGATCGCCGTGGCAGACGACGGGCCGGTCGATCTCAGGGGCATGGTCAAAATCGGGTGGCACCTCGATGCCGCGTTCGCGCGCGTTGCGGATCCGGGCCGGCGCGGACCACTGCCAGCGGCACGATTCCACCGGAAGCGAGTCGTGCAGAAAGCGCAGCGACCGGCCAAGCGCGCGCACCGCGGCCTCGGGCTGTTCGATCCAGAACGGGTCGACAGCGCTGCGACCGGGCAGCGCGCGAGTGACCAGCCACTCGTGCGTCCAATCCTCTCCGGTATCGAGCACCTCGGGGCAGGGGACGTAGGCGCCAGCCCAGCGCAGTCGCTCGGCCTCGCGCGCCATGGAGGTTTCCAGATTCTTCGGACCCCACGTGATGAAGCGCTCGCCGGCCGAAAAGGTCAGGCCGCCGAGCTCATTCGTCCACACGCATCGCACCTCGTCGCTGCCTGCCAGCTCCATAACGATTGGCGGAGCAGCGACGTCATCCGTAGGAATCGACATGTTGCCAGGTTAGTCGCAGACGCGAAGCGGCGGCGGCCGAAAGGATCCGACCGCCGCCACTTACTGGCATGGAGTTAGCCGCGCATGGCCCCTCACGCGCCAGACGGGGGTGGGTTTCCTTGGAGAAGGCCACCGCCGCGCCGGAGATCGCGAACAGGATGACGAGGTAGATACCAACGCTCCAGATGCCGTCGGTGTTGTACACGTCGCCGGACTGCAGGAAGCGGTTGGCCACCAGCGGGATGAGGCCGGCGCCGAGGACCGAGCCCATCTGGAAGGTGAGGGAGGAGCCGGTGTAGCGGGCGTTGGTCTCGAACTTTTCGGACAGGAACGCGCCGATCGGGCCGTACATGGAGGCCTGGATGATCGGGTTACCGAGGATGAAGGCCATGCCGACGAGGATCGGCTTGCCCGAGGAGAACATGAGGAACATGGGCCAGATCGCGATCATCGAGAACAGCGCGCCGGCGAGCATGACGGGCTTGCGGCCGACCTTATCTGAGACCCAGGCGAAGAACGGGATCGTGAAGATGTGCAGCACAGAGGACACGGTCAGCATGAACAGGGCCGAGTCGCGGGTGATAGCGCCCTCGGAGGCTTGCACGACGTAGGGGACCATGACGACCATGAGCAGGGCCTGAACTGCGAGGGGAGCAGCGCCGGCCAGAGAGCCCGTGATGACTTCCTTGGGGTACTTGGTGAACATCTGCTTCAGCGGCGTCGCGCGCTCGGTGAAGCCATGGTGCTTAGCCTCTTCGAAGTCCGGGGACTCGGTTACGCGCAGACGCAGGTACAGGCCGATCAGCACGATGACGGCTGACAGCAGGAAGGGTACGCGCCAGCCCCAGGAGAAGAATTGCTCATCGGGCAGGGTGGCGAACAGGCCGAGCATGAGGGTGGAGAGCACGGCGCCGGTCGGGCCACCGGTCACGGCGATTGAGGCGCCGAAGCCACGGGACTTCTTGGTGGAGTGTTCCATCGCCATGAGGGTGGCGCCCGCCCATTCGCCGCCGACGGCAAAGCCCTGGGTGATGCGCAGGAAGACGAGTGTCAGCGGGGCTGCGACGCCGATGGCGCCATAGGTCGGCAGCAGGCCGATCCCGATGGAAACGATACCCATCACCATGAGGGTAATGAACAGCATGTTCTTCCGGCCGAAGCGGTCACCGAAGTGGCCAAAGAGCAGACCGCCGATGGGGCGGGAGATGTAGCCGGTGAACAGGATGACGTAGGACAGGAAGGTGCCCATCGCCGGGTCGAGTTCGGAGAAGAACAGCGGCGGGAAGACGATGCCGGCCGCGGCACCGTACAAAAGGAAGTCGTAGTATTCGACGGTCGATCCGAGGAAGGAGGAGACCAGCGCGCGGCGTGACTCCTTCTTGTGCTCAGCACTCCCCTCAGGGGCGCGGCCGACCTTCGTGGTAGCGGTGGTATCTGACATGGTCTCTCCCGGTGCAGGGGCCCTTCGCTGGGCCGATGTCGATTGTGGGGGTGACCTGATTCTTCGGTTGACGCCGATGGTCGCGCTGAGGCTGTTCCACCTAGCGGAACGTGACCGGGGTCATAGAGATGGTATACAGCGCGTAAAAAACGGCCGGGCAACCCTCGCGCGAGGATTGCCCGGTCGGCTGCAGCGTTTTAGCGCTGCGTGACCACGTAGGTCGTCACGACGTTGGTCAAAAGCTTGCCATGTTCGTCGCAAACTTTGGTATCGGTGACGATGAGGGTGCGCCCGGCGCGCACGATCGTGGCGGTGGCCGTTACGTCCCCGGACTTCGTGTTGGACACGACGTTGATCGAGGATTGCACGGCCAGCGGGAAGACGCCCTCGGCGACGTTGAGCATGGCGAGCCAGGTGCCGGTGACGTCGGCGAGCCCGAACATCGCGGGCGCCGAATACATCCCGGCGGGCTGGGTGACCTCGCGGCGCAGCGGCATCCCGACGACCACTTCTTCCGGGGTTCCGGACACGGGGTAGAGGGCGAGCGTCGCGGCGACGTCGTCGACGCCCTCGTAAAACTCGTTCCAGCGTTCGATGAAGGGATCGCCCGCGGGGTTGTCAACGACGGTCATTGCAGCCTCCTAGTGGCCGGCGCGCGTTTCGATCGCGCGCGGTTCCTTCAGCACCCACTCGGGCTCTGCCACGAGCAGCGAGAGCTCGATATCGCCCGGAATCTCGACGTCGACGACATAGCGGTAGCCGGCCCGCTCGCCGAAGTCGATCGCCGGAATATCGCCCGCATTCGTGGCGAGCACGATCCGGCGGCAGGCGCTATCGTGCTCGAAGATCTCGTGCGTGGCGGCCCACAGGGCCTGCGGATCCTCCGTGTGGACCTCGACCTCCAGGTCGCGGGCGCCGACGGGGTAGGCCTCCGACAGGCGGCCCGTCAGCGTGTGGCGCACGGCCACCGAGCCCAGGTCCGCGCCCTCGCGCGTGACCTGATAGGAGGTTTCCCAGCCCTCGGGGCCCGGCGCGGTGCTCACCTCGAATTCGTCGCCGGGGCGGTCATCGGAGTAGAGAATTCCGGGTAGCTCTTGGCGCGTCATTGCGGGTCCTTCCTAACCTTGGATCTCGGTGGCCCCCGAGGCCACCATGTCACGGATCGAGCGCTTGTCGAGCTTGCCCGAGGAGTTTCGCGGGACGGCGTCGACGAGCACGAGTTTCTTCGGCAGCTTGTAGCGGGCGAGGTGGCGGTCGCAGAACTCGCGCACCTGCTCAATGGTGGGCTCGGCGCCGCCCTCCATCGCCATGACGGCGACGACGTTCTCGCCCCACTTCGGGTCCTTTTGACCGACGACGGCGACGTCGGAGCAGCCGGGGTATTCGATGAGGACGCGCTCGACCTCGGCGGGGTAGACGTTCTCGCCGCCGGTGATGATCATGTCCTTGAGGCGATCGACGATGAAGAGGTAGCCGTCCTCGTCGGCGTAGCCGATGTCCCCGGAGCGGAACCAGCCCTCGTGGAAGGCGGCCTCGTTGGCCTCGGGCGCGTTCCAGTAACCGGGGGTCACGTTCGGGCCGCGTACCCACATTTCGCCGGTTTCGCCGGGCGTCGTCACGTCCTCGAGCATGACGGGATCGACGAGCTTGACCTCGGTGTGCAGCATCGAGATGCCGCAGGAGCCCGTTTTCTCCTTCGTCATGGCCGCGGGCAGGTAGGTAGCAAACGGCGAGGTCTCCGTCAGGCCCCACGCCTGCTGGACGTCCACGCCCTTTTCCGAATACTTCGCGATGATGACGGGCGGCACGGGCGCGCCCGCGCAGATTGTTGCGCGCATGGAGGTGAGGTCCGCGCCCTCGAACTCGGCCTGGTTGCTCATGACAAGCAGCTGGGCGGGCACGACGAAGGCGGAGTTGATGGCGAAGTCCTCGATGTCCTTCAGCGTGCGCACGGGATCGAACGCGCGGCGCACGACGGTCGTGTTGCCGCGCTCAAAGGCCCGGATCGTGAAGGAGTTGAGTGCGCCGATGTGGAACATCGGCGCCACGGCGAGGTTCATGTCCCCGACGCGGGTATCGACCGAGGTATCGACGTTGACGGAGTTCCACCAGATATTGCCGAACGTCAGCTGCACGCCCTTCGGTACGCCCGTCGTGCCCGAGGTGAACAGCAGCAGCGCGAGATCGCGCATCCCGGCCTGCTTGGGGGCGGGCAGATCCTCGCTGACGTCGCTAAAGACCTCCGAGGCGCGATGCCAGTAGGGCGGGGCGCCCGCGGCGGCCTCGACGGCCGGGTCGTTGTCGATGAGGAAGATGTGGTGGCGCTGGGCGCCGTAGACGTGGGAGAGGACCTCGGCGTGGGAGGATTCGACGATGATCGAGTGCGGGGTGCCGCGCACGAGCAGCTCGGAGATTTCGGCGGGCGCGAGGCGGAAGTTCAGCGGCGTGAAGACGGCGCCGAGCCACCAGGTGGCGAACATCGTTTCGAGGAACGCGGCCGAGTTCATGCCGAGGTAGAGGATGCGGTCGCCGTCCTTGACGCCCGAGGCGCGCAGCCGCGAGGCGATCGCCTTGACGTTGCGCGTGAACTCGGCGTAGGTCAGCTCCTGATCTTCGTAGATTAGCGCGAGTTTATTCGGCGTGAAATGCGCGTTGCGGGCGAGGAAGCTCGCGGGGTTGAGGTCGATCTCGTCGATCGAGGCCGTAAGCGAGTGATCGATCTTCATTGCTGATCTCCTTGGGCGGCGGAATAAAACCCTCGGGCGGAAATGCCGCCGTCGGCGCGGATGATGGAGCCGGTGATCATGGCCGATTCCTCGCGGGCGGCGAGCATGACGTACGGCGAGGTAAACGCTTGCGGATCCGTGGGCGAATCGTGCAGCGGGATGTAGGGGTTGGGCCCGGGCCCGCGCCGATCGAAGGAATCGGCGAGCGAGCGGTCATCGAGCCCGAGGGTAGCGGGGCCCGACAATCCGGTGCGCACCCCACCGATCGCGACGCCGTTGACGCGCACGCGAGGGGCGAATTCGTGGGCGAGCTGGATGACGAGGCCGCGGGCCGCGAACTTCGAGGCGGTATAGAGCGCGCCCCCGCCCGCGGCGTAGAACGAGGCGTTGGACAGCGTCATGACGATCGCGCCGAGGGAGGCCTGCAGCGCGGCGGCCGCGGCCTGGGCGGCGAGCAGATAGCCGAGGACGTTGATCCGCATGATCTCGTCGAAGGCGTCGGAAAGCTCGGCGGCGCTCAGGCGGGTCAGGCGGCGCTGGTAGTCCCAGATGCCGGCGTTCGGCACGAGGACGTCGAGGCCGCCGAAACGCGCCTCGCACATCGCGACCGCGTCGGCCAGGGCCGCGCCATCGCGCACGTCGGCCTCATAGGTGACGAGGCGCTCGCGGGGGGCGATCGCGCTCGTGTCGCGGTCCAGGGCCAGGACGGAGGCGCCTTCGGCAAGGAAGCGCTCGGTGATCGCGGCGCCCAGCCCGGACGCCGCCCCCGTGACGAGGGCGGCAGTAGCAGGCAGGCGCGGGCTCATGGGCTAGAAGAACGTCGAGATGTTCTTGACCATGAGGACGTTGACATCGAACAGGATCCGGCGCTTGGCGACCTTGAAGGAGCCGTCCTCACCGATACGCACGACGTCGCGGCGCTCCCCGGCGTACCAGTCCTGTTCGCGCTCCAGGCGGGAGCGCCACACGATGAAGTTGGTGCGCGCGGTCAGCTCGCCCTCGCCGCTGTGGCGGGCGGTGAGGTTGGAGATGAGGTGGCGCGTGCGCGAGGGCGGATCCTCGGCCCAGGCCATGCCGGAGTCGAAGCGGCGGATACGCCAGGCCAGCGAGTCCTTCGTCTCGTCGTAAAACGCGGCCTCGTTTTCCTTCGCGATCGACAGCGCCTGCTGGCGACGCATCCGGTTGGAGCGGGTGGGCGCCCAATAGTGCAGGTCCTCGTCGAAGAGTTCCAGCCAGTCGGCGAAGCGGCCGTCGTCGAGCAGTTCGGCCTCGTAGAAGTAGAACTGCTGGAGGCGGTACCACGTCTCGAGATCGACGAGGCTGCCTTCCAGGTCATCGGTGGCGACCGCACCGGCGGCGCCGACCACGTGTTCGTTGGGCTGGGACGTCATGATGCTGCTCCTAGGGGGTTAACGTGCCAATTTCTTAACGTCGATGTCGGGGTTGGCGAGGTCCGCGGGATCGACGATCTTGCCGCGGTCGATGATGCGGCGGGCGGCGCGGACGGCCATGCCGCCATCGATCGCGACGGCGCCGATGACGCGGCCGTCGTCGGCCACGCGGAATGCGAGCTGGGGGCGGCCCTCGACTTCGCGGATAACCGTCGTACCGGGCTCGCTCATGAGGCCGATGCCCTCGACGTGCACGCCGTGGCGGTCGGACCAGAACCAGGAGGAGCCAAATTTCGGCAGCTCGGCGCCCAGGATGGAGGCCGCGGCGGCCTTACCATCGTTGGCGGCGGACTCCCAGTGTTCGTGGCGCCGGGCGAGCGAGCCGTCCTCGTTGCGCAGTCGCGCGACGTCGCCGATCGCCCAGATCCGTTCGTTGCTGGTGCGCCCGCCGGCGTCGACGAGGACGCCGCCCTCCTGCTCGAGTTCGGCGGAGGCCGCGAGCGGGCAGTAGGTGTCGATGCCGATGGCGACGAGGACGACGTCGGCCGCGATCATCGTCTTGCCTTCGGTATCGTGCGCGCCGTCGAGATCGATCGCGAAGGCCTCGCCGTCGTGCGTGATCTCGGTGGGCAGGCCGGTAAAGCAGGTGATGCCGTGCTCGGCGTGCATCGCGTGCAACGCCTCGGCGATCTCGGGGCCGACGGCCGGCACCAGCGGGATCGGCGCCGGATCGATGAGCGTGACCTCGCAGCCGTTCTTCGCGGCCGTGGAGGCGACCTCGGCGCCGATGAGACCGGCGCCGATGATCGCGACGCGAGCGCCCGGAACCAACCGCTCCTTCAGCGCGAGCGAGTCGGCCTTGGTGCGCAGCGTCAGGATGCCGGGCAGGTCCCCGCCGGGGATCGCCAGGCGCCGCGCGCTGCCGCCGGTAGCAAGGACGATGGCATCGGGCTGCAGCGCGTCGCCGGATTCGAGCACGATGCGCCCGGTATCGGGTTCGATGCGATCGGCGCGGTCGGTGACAATCGCGACGTCGTTGTCCTCATACCAGCTGGCGGGCGCCAGAAGCGTGTCATCGGTGGCGAACTCTCCCGTCAGCAGTTCCTTGGACAGCGGCGGGCGGTCATAGGGCAGGCCTTCGGGATCGACGATCGTGAGGCTGCCGGTAAAGCCGCCGGCGCGCAGTTCGCGGGCGCAGGAGAAGCCGGAGATTCCCCCGCCAATAATGACGACCGATGACACGCTCATGGCTCAGTCGCCTTCCGCGGGGGTGCCGGGGAAGAGGTAGACGTCCTCGCCGCGCACCTCGACCTTATGGGTGCGCATGTCCTCGGTGGCGGGCATGCACAGCACCTTGCCCGTGCGCAGGCAGAAGCGCGCCGTGTGCATCGGGCACTCGACCTCCTCGCCTTCGATCCAGCCATCGGCGAGCGAGGCGTCGGCGTGGGTGCACGTGTCATCGAGGGCGTACCACTCGTCGTTATCGGAATGGAAGACCGCGATCTTGGCTTCGAAGCCGGATTCCTCCGGTTCGACGACGATCGCCTCGCCTTCCTCGACATCGTCGATGGATGCGACCTTGATTCCGTCACTCATGGTTAGTTGCCTTCCTTTTCATGCCATGCCGGGGTCGACATGAGTTCACGCCACTTACGGTAGAACGAACGACCGGCCGCGTCCGAAAAGAGTTCGGAGGTGGTGCCGGGGTAGTCGGGATCTTCCTTCTCGGTTCCGATGCCCATCTGGTAGTTCAGGGCGACGCGGTTAGTAATGAAGCCGCCCGCAATCGACTGGCATTCCGACCAGTTTTCGCCGTCGTCCTGCTCGAAGATGCCCGAGGGGCCGAAGGTTCGCAGGTTGTGCAGGCGCTGGGCCTCGCGGACCTCTTCCGGCATCGACTTATCCAGCACCGTCCAGGCCCACACCTCCATCTTGTTCGGACCCTTGGGGTGCCACACGCGGATGGAGCCGTTGACGGGCAAGTAGCTAAAGGAGGGGAAGACGGTGGCGTGCCCGTTGGTCATCGGGCCGGTCACGCGCTTGTCGCCCAGGCGCTCGCGCAGCGCGTCGTAGTCGTAGTAGTCGTGCACGACGGAGTTATCGAAGCGGTTGCGCTCGTGCACCGGGAAGCCGGCGCCGTGGCCGTTGGGGGAGACGAACTGCTTGCCGGGGCGCTCCGCGATCTCCTTCTTCGGGCCGCGGCCCGTCGGGCTCATGACCATGAGCGCGGAGGCGTGCGACATGTTGACGTGGTACCAGTCGGTCGCGAACTGTTCGGCCGCGAGTTTCCAGTTGCCGTCAAGGACCCACTTCATGACACCGCCGACGACGGTCGTGCCCTCCGGATCGCGGTCGATGAACGCATCGAGGTACCAGCGCAGATCGCCGAGCGCGTCCTCCAGCGGGATCGCGTTCGGGTCCCAGTTGCCGAAGATCAGGCCCTTGTAGGACTGGACGTTCGGGACCTCGACGAGGCCCCAGTCCTTCTTATCGAAGCCCTCGCCGTAGGCGTACTCGTTCGGGACGTTGGCGAGATTGCCGTCGAGGTCAAAGGACCAGCCGTGGTAGGTGCAGGTGAAGTTCTTCGTCGTGCCGAAATCCGCGCGGCAGACGCGGGCGCCGCGGTGGCGGCAGGAGTTCAAGAACGCCTTGATCTCCTTCTTGCGGTTCATCGAGACGAGGATCGGATCCTCGCCCATGAAGGTCTGGAAGAAGTCGCCGGGGCGCTTGAACTGATCCTCGTGGGCCAAAAACAGCCAGGAGCGCGCGAAGATGCGTTTCATCTCCTGCTTGTAGACCGCCTCTTCGGTGAAAATGCCGCGATCGACGAGGCCGCCGTCGGGATCCACCATGGTTGAAACGTCCAGTGTCGTGGCGAGGTTATCTGGCCGCTCGAGCTTTCCGATGGGCGGGGTTTTGACCTCTGGTGCCTCAGCAGTTTCGTCGGTTGGTGCAGTCATGCGAACTCAACTCCTTCGTCGGGGGCAACGGCTCAGTGATGCGCTGGCTGCCTCCAGCTTTTCACCGTTCCGCGCGCCCGGTCACGCTTTCGTGCCAAACGATGAAAAGCACCGCCAGTCAACCGCTGTTCCACCTGGCAGCACGCGGCACATTCTCACCTAGAGGGCAGATCCGGCTCATATGATGAGCCCATGCGTGCTGCCGTAGTCACCTCCCACCGCCCCGATGACATCCTCGCTGCGCTCGAGATCACCGACGTCGCCGAGCGCGACCTGCCGCCCGGCTGGGCGCGCGTGCACATGCGGGCCGCTTCGCTCAATATGCACGACGTGTGGACGCTGCGCGGCGTCGGCCAGGATCCGGCCGTGCTGCCCCTGATCCTCGGCTGCGATGGCGCCGGTGTCACCGATGACGGCCGGGAGGTCATGATCCTGCCGGTCATTGCCGACGCGGATCGCGGCGCAGGCGACGAGACGCTCGACCCCAAGCGGGCGCTGCTATCCGAACGCCACGACGGCACCTTCGCCGAGGTGTTGCACGTGCCCGAGCGCTGCCTCATCGACAAGCCCGCGCACCTGTCCTTCGCCGAAGCCGCGTGCGTGCCCGTCGCGTGGGGGACCGCCTATCGGATGCTGCGCCGCGCGGGCCTCGGGCCCGGCCAGAGCCTGCTCGTGCAGGGCGCGACGGGCGGGGTCAACTCGGCCGCGATCGCGCTCGGCGCCGCGATGGGCGCGCGCGTCTGGGCGACGAGCCGCACCGCCGACAAGCGCGCCACCGCCCTCGAGCTCGGCGCGAGCGCCGCCTTCGAATCGGGCGAGAAACTGCCCGAGCGCGTGGACGTCGTCGTCGATAACGTGGGCGCTGCGACGTGGCGGCACTCGCTGCGCTGCTTAAAGCCCGGCGGCACGATCGTCACGTGCGGCGCGACGACCGGCGGCAATGTCGACGCCGAACTGCACCGGATCTTCTTCCAGCAACTCTCGATTATCGGCTCGACGGGCTGCACCCGCGCCGAGCTCGTGGAACTTGGCCGCCTCATGGAACAGGCCGAGCTGCGCCCGCTGATCGACCGCAAGATTACGCTGTCTCAGCTGCCCGAGGCGATCACCGACATGGCCGACGGCGCCATCGAAGGCAAGGTCGTCATCACCGACTTTTCGGGCTAGAGCTCGCGCGCGAGGGAAAGCGCCCGGGTCCAGGAGCCGAAGGTGATCCGCAGCGTCGAGACGCTCGGATGCAGCCGCCCGGCGTCCAGCTCGGTTCCGGCCCAGCCCTTATAGCGTGCCTGCGCGGGCCGCGCCCCGATCGCATCGCAGTGCTTGAGGTACTGGGCGAGCGACTCCAGGTACGCCGTGCGGTAGTCGTCATCGAGCAGCGGCGCGGCGGGCGGTAACGGCTCGACGGGCTCGACGGGATCCCAACCGGCCGAGACCTTTACGTCCTCCCAGCTCGGCCCGAAGTGGTTGAGCTGGGTTTGCAGCGGCGGCGGCCAATGCGGGCGCGAGTCGAGCATCGGCGGCAAGAACCGCGTCGTGATGATCGTGCGCCACCGCTCATATTCGGAGGACGAGAACGCCAGGTGCGGATCCTCGGCGACGAGCTGCCAACCGGCCGCGATCCCGTGGCGAATGTGGGTCGGCGTCATCGCCGTCTCCCCAACGTTCACGAGCAGCGGTTCGGTCTGCTCCCAGGCGTGCCGGATGAAATCGTGGACGTGCTCGGGCAGGTTGACCGGGGGCGTGAGCCGCAGCGGCGTCCCGAGCGGCGGTAGGTCGATGATCCCCTCGAACTCGAGTTCCTCACGCGCCGCGACGATATAGAACAGGGCAGCGTGATACGAGGCCGAGCGGTCCTTCGGGAACTTCACGACCGGGGCACGGGAGCTGTCCTCCATCATGCCTCCCCTCCGGGTGTTCGATAGGGGCCGTGCTCGCGACACTGGCCCCTGCTGGTCAAGAATAAGGCACAATGGCGTCTCTGTGTGATCTGGGGCACCACGAAGGAAGTGGAAGTGGAGAAATTAGCCGCTCTAGGCTGGTAGGTATGATCCCCTCGCCATCCGAAATCGCCGACATCGCCGAAGCGGGCCTCATCAAAAAGGCAACGACGCCCTGGCGCACGACCTTCGTCTCCGCGATGTTTGCCGGCGCCCTCATCGCGATCGGCTTTGTGTTCTATACGACGAGCCAGGTCGGCGCCGATCAGCTGCCCTATGGCGTCGCGCGCGTGCTCGGCGGCGTCGTATTTTCCACCGGCCTCGCGCTCGTCATCATCCTGGGTGCGGACCTGTTTACCTCGACGACGATGACGCTGCTGCCCGGCATGGACAAGAAACTCCCGGCCGGCCGCCTGCTCGCGCACTGGGGCGTCGTCTACCTCGGCAACTTTGCTGGATCGCTGCTCGTTGCCCTCACGATCTTCCTGTCGGGAACCCACCACAATTCCGCCGGCGGCTGGGGCGCCGTCGTCATCGAGTCCTCCGTCGCCAAGGTCAGCCACACGTTCGTCCAGGCCTTCTTCCTCGGCATCCTGTGTAACGTCCTCGTCTGCCTCGCCGTGTGGGCCGGCTTCGCGGGCAAATCAGTAACGGACAAGATGGTGGCGATCACCCTGCCGATCGCGCTGTTCGTCGCGACCAGCTTCGAGCACTCCGTCGCCAACATGTTCATGATCCCGCTGGGTCTCATGATCAAGGCCGAGGGCGCCACCGACGTTATGGCCGCGGTGAGCTCATCCGCGAGCGTCGATGCGCTCACGATCCCCGCCTTCTTCCTCGACAACCTGCTGCCGGTGACCCTCGGCAACATCGTCGGCGGCGGTGTGTTCATCGGTCTCGGCATGTTTATCTGGCACCGCCGCGGCGCCTACCGGCAGACCGCCGCCGCTGCCGCGAAGTTCAAAGCTCCGCGCGCGGACTAGCGTGTCCGAGCCGGCGCGTACAGTGTGCCCATGACAGATACGACGGCTCACCTCTCGAGCTACCTGCAGCGCCGCGGGCTTGCCGGGCCCACCAGCAACGATGCCGCGGCCGTTGCGGCCCACCTGCGCAGTGTCGTCGCCGATGCTCTGCCACGCGAGACCATCGAGTACCTGACGGTAACGAAGGCCGCCGAGCACGCGGGCGTGAAACGCTCGGCCTTCCAGTGGCACCCGCTGCCGCGGCCCGATGCCACCTTCGGCGAGGGATTCGAGGGCTGGCTGCCGGAGACGATCGATTGGTGGAGCGCTGAACGCGAAAACGACGGCGCAATCCTTGGCGGTGAGGCCATCGAGTACTGGGGTCCCTTCGACGTCGCGGACTTTCTCGATATCGACCGCACGACGCTCGCGCGCTACCGCATGCCCGCCCCCGACGGGAGAGTCGGCCGCCGCTCCGGATGGCTCCCCGGCACGATCGTCGCCTGGAACCTCATTCGCGAGAGCATCAAGGACCCGATCGCGGAGCAGATCTAGCCGATGGCTACCGGCTCCCAGGTTGAGGTCCGGCGTATCTCGCCCGATGACTGGCAGGCATGGCGGGAACTACGCCTTGCTGCCCTGCAGCAATCACCAGAAGCCTTCGGCTCTCGCTATGACGACTGGGTGAACGCGAGCGAAGTGGCGTGGCGGCGACGCCTGAGCGACGGCCCGATGTTCGTGATCGCGAGCGTAGCTGGCGAGCCGTGCGGGCTCGCAGCAGGACACATCGATGACGCGAGCGGCCAGCGTTTTCTCATCTCGCTTTGGGTGCGCCCGTCCTGCCGGAGGAAAGGTGTAGCCGAGGCGCTCATTGGCGCCGTCGCACAGTGGGCAAAAGTTGAGAGCGACCATCTTTACCTGAATGTTAGGGCCGATAATGATGCCGCTCGGAGCCTGTACGAGAAGCTCGGGTTTCTCGTTGTTGGTCCCGCGCCGCACGAGGAGGATGAACCGCCCGAGCTCGTCATGCGCGCAGTGCTCGGATAGATCAGGCTCAGCGTCGGCGATAACGCAAACGGGTAATCGGCCCATACCTGATTTGTAGTGATGTGGACTACAATGTGGAGAGGCATCGCAGCTTTAGGAGTAGTCAATGGTCGGATGGTCAAAGTCATGGCCAATGACAGGTTTTGTTGAGCAATGGCTGCCTCTGACCACACACCTACGTGACGCCGAAGCTGCGATGGAGTTTCTCCTTGATAGCTGGGTTGGACCGTCGGTTAAAACTGCGGCCGAATCTGCTTTTGGTTCGATTGACCAATCTGGTGAGGGACGTGACGCATGGCAAAGGTTCCGCTCGCTGTGCATCTTTTGCGCCGGGACACACGATATCGGGAAGCTTGCGCCGAGTTTCGCCGGAAAGGTCGAAGCGCTACGGAGTCGTTTCGAAGATGAAGGTTTAACTATTCCGCCGTCAGATACGAACACACGGTCGCTTGCGCCCCACGGGTTGGTCTCCGCGGTACTGGTAGACCGGTATTTCGCAGAAGAGGGCTTGAGACAGCTACGTCCACTCGCTTCAGTTGTGGGAGCCCATCACGGATTCCCGGTAGAGCGTCGCAGCATGAGCGTGGTCCAACACTTCACAGAACTTATTGGGGACGACACCTGGTGGATACGGCAGCGCGAGATAATTGACGACGCAGCGAAGAGAGCCTCAATCGATCAAGTAATTCCGCAGGGTTTTCGCTGGCCGCAGCCGATCCTTGTGCTGATTCTTGCCTTGGTAGAGGTGGCAGATTGGCTATCGTCCAATCCAGAGTACTTTCCGCTGATTGGCATCGACGATTCCGGTCGCCGGCTGGGGGAGCCGGACAGCATGAGAACCCGCGCCGACTCGGCAATCACGAGGTTTGAGCTGCCGCCACCGTGGAATCCGAAGGACTCGAGAGATTCGGCCTCCGATGCTTTGAAGTCGAGATTTGGATTTCCCGACTCTGCACAGGCAACGATCGCTCAACAGGAATTGGTTGAACAGGCTCGGACGGTAGGAACGTCGGGCTGTCTCCTCATCCTCGAAGATGCGACAGGTTCGGGTAAGACCGAAGCTGCGCTGTTAGCAGCAGAGGTGTTAGCGGCACGGACCGGAAGATCAGGCGTGTTGTTCGCGCTGCCAACTCAGGCGACAACAAACGCGATGTTCCGGCGGATGATGAACTGGCTCGAGCGGACCAGCGCTGTCTACGGGGAAGGCGTTTATGCCGCCTCACTCCAACATGGAAAACAGAGCTTGGAATCTTCAGCCGATCGGCTTCGACGCGTCGGTTGGCAAATTCATGATGACCTTATGGGCCGGTTGCCCTCACTCGATGAACCGGTCGATATGGGGCGCGACGTGCACAGCGCTGCGCGAAGAATTGCGATCTTGCCGTGGCTGTCGGGACGTCGGAAGTCTGTACTCGCCGACTTTGTAGCTTCGACCATCGATCACGTCCTGTTTGCCGCACTGAAGTCTAGGTTTGTTGAGCTCAGGCATCTTGGCCTCTCGAGAAAAGTTGTCGTTCTCGACGAGGTCCATGCCTTCTCCTCCTACATGAATGTCTTTCTTGAGCGAGCACTATCGTGGCTGGGAGCTCATGCCGTGCCGGTCATTATGCTCTCCGCGACACTGTCACAGCCGACGCGACAGAGATTTGTTGAGGCGTACCAGCGTGGCGCGATTACGGCAGGTCACTTCCGGCAGACAGAAGAATCTGCGAATGAACGTGAGGATGTTCCGTATCCATCAATCACAACATGCGACGACTCTGGTCTGCGACATCTCGCCCTCGACAGAGGAGATGCGATTCCGGCCAGAACACAACTGTGTGCTTCCAACGCCGATGATAATCTCGAGGATCTCCTGAGTTCACTATTGGTTGACGGCGGGTGCGCGTTGGTCATCAGGAACACCGTTAAACGAGCTCAAGACACCTACGACTTTCTGTCCCAGGCTTTTCCGAACGACGTCACCCTCATGCATTCGAGATTTACAGTTCGGGACCGCCAGAATCGAGATCGTGAACTACTGGAGAAGTTTGGTAAAAGCGCCGGCGATCACCGCCCTCATCGCGCAATAGTCGTGGCCACTCAAGTTGTCGAGCAATCACTCGACGTCGATTTTGATGTTCTTGTCACGGATCTTGCCCCAATCGATTTGCTGATCCAGCGTATTGGCAGAATCCACAGGCACCCCGGGCGCGAGCGACCCAAACGCCTATCCAACCCCACCTGTTATGTCGCAGGGACGGGCACAGACGACACCCGACCATTTCCGCTCGAGCCGGGTTCGCGAGCCATCTACTCGCCAGGAGAACTCATTCGAACAGCAGCATCAATCCTTCCCTTGCTGCATGAGGGGCGACCGCTTGCCGTTCCGGATGATGTATCGAGATTGATGGAAGACGTCTACGGCCCGAGGGAGATCAAGCTGTCTAATCCCTGGCAAGAAATGCTAGTTCGTTGGCAAACGCGCTACGAAAAGTCGCTGGAGACGAGACTCCGGGCCGCCAATACGTTTGCGCTGGAAGAACCTAGAACTCCAACCGCACGAACTTCTCTCTTCGATTGGCACACAATGGACGTATCGTCAGAGGAGTCTGACGGATATCGAGCTCAAGTAGCCGTCCGAGATGGACAGGAAGCCATAGAGGTGATTCTCATCGACGTCGATGACAAGAGGGTGCTTCGCACCCTCCCACATCTAGGGGGTGAAGAGATCCCGACGATGGAATGTCCACCGCATCGGTTGGCACGCACGCTTGCAGAGTCGATGGTTCGACTTCCTCCCGCATTCGGTTGGAGTGATCGAATAGATCAGGTCCTCGACGAACTCGAACGAAATAGTCGATACGCCACATGGCAAGAGTCTCCGATTCTTCGGGGCCAGCTGGTACTGCCGTTGTATTCCGGAGAATGCACACTCGTGGGACGACGTTTGAGGTACAGCGTTGAACGAGGACTGGAGGAAGTTCCACATGAATGAGCGGCCAACATTCGATCTCTTGACGGAACCGTGGATTCGTGTCATGACAGTGGATGATGAGGTAAGGGAGGTCGGACTCCTGGAACTGTTCCAGTCTGCTGAGCGGATCGCTAGGTTATCGGGGGACTTGCCAACACAGGACGTCGCCATCCTCAGGCTCTGTCTTGCGATCATGCATCGTGCAGTTGAGGGACCAACGGATATTGACCACTGGTACGAGATCTTCACTGATCCGCAAGCGACATTAGAAACGGTCAGCCTCTACTTGGAGGACCACCGCGAGAGATTCGATCTTCGAGATCCGGTTAAACCCTTCTTCCAAGTCGCAGACCTGCGAACAAAGAGTGGAGAGTTCAAAGGCATCGAGGCCGTCCTGCAGGATGTTCCTGCAAGCGAGAAGTTCTTTACGCTGCGCAGAGGAAAAGGCTTAGAAACGATGAGTTGGGCGGAAGCTGCTCGCTGGCTAGTGGCTTGCCACGCATACGATATCTCTGGAATCCACTCTGGGGCAGTAGGCGACCCTCGGGTAAAGGGTGGAAGAGGATATGGAATCGGAACCGGGTGGGCAGGGCAGCTGGGCATCGTATACGTTGTGGGCTCGACTCTCTGGGAGACGCTTCTTTATAACCTCGTGGCACGGGATCACGATGGATCGGGACTTACTGATTGGGACCTAGCCCGTGATCTTCCACCATGGGAACGGGAGCCAGACGATCAGACCACAGCCGACGTCGACGGCATAAGCCCGACTGGCCCGGTCAATACTTACACGTGGCAATCCCGCCGGATTCGACTCCATGGGGCCGAGTCAGTTACGGGAGTTCTCGTGTGCCAGGGAGATCGTATTACTCCGCAGAACCGCCAGACCGTTGAGCCGATGACCGCGTGGAGGTATTCAAAGCCTCAAAGCGATAAGCACAAGGCAGATGTGTACATGCCGCAGAAGTTCTCGGCACAACAGGTGATGTGGCGGGGGCTACGGGCACTCCTTCCGCAAATCGCTGGAGAGACACCGAGGCGTTCAGGTGGATCTGGGGCCGCCATGCTCCCAGCCGGAACGCTGTCATGGTTCAGTCAGCTCGCCCAAGAGTTTGAAGAACTCTCAGCGCACCAGCTCATCTACCCGGTCTCGATTCTGACTATGGAGTACGGATCAAACGAAGCGGTGTTCGACGACCTTGTCGTGGACGAGATAGCGCTTCCGCTTTCGGCCCTTACAGGTGACCCGCAGCTGATCCTTGCCATCAAAGTGGCACTCGATGCCACGACAGAAACGGCATACCTCGTAGGAAGATTCGCGGCCAATATTGCGCAGGCAGCTGGCGCGGAGCCTGACAAGGCAGGGGCCATTCGAGACGAATCCCGGCGGGAATTCTTGTACGAACTCGAGCCGGAGTTCAGGGAATGGCTCGCACAAGATAGCGCGGATCGGGTCACGCGAACAATCAGCTGGCAACGGCATTTGCGAGCTCGAGCAACAGCAGCGGGCGAAACGATATTCGCCAGAGCGCCGTTGGCAGCGCTGCGAGGAAATAGTTCCGGTGATGCGGGAAGGGCAAATGCGTGGTTCCATGCAGCTTTGAAGAAGACGCTTCCCGATGCCTATCCAAAGAACGAAGACAGTGAGGTTGGACATGACAGTAAGTGATCGAGCGCCGACGTATTCACGTCGCTCCCAAATTCGCCACCTCGTGGCGGGACGGGTATTACGCCTACAGGAAGGTTACTTATCCGGTGGTTCATCGGAACGAGGCGCATTAGCTGCTCTGCGCAAGGGATTCGCGCTGGGCCCGGGTCAAAACCCGGAAGTATGGGAGTTGACATCAGTGCCTGCTGACGCCGACGTTCCATTTGATACACCCACGTGGAGCGAGCGCGCAGTACATGATGCTTTGACACTGTATTCGTGGCATCAACAATCACGGAACGACCCGATGCACACGCAAAAGCGAACACTGTCGCGCGCAGTTGGTGAACTCGCCTATCGAAAGCGTGACAACGAGGGCCAAAGCAAAGCGGTCCGGCGGCGATTTGATGCAGCCGTTACCGCGACGACCGAGCGAGAACTTGTCCACCATCTGCGTGGACTCATTGGTCAGCTCCGGTCGGAAGGAATCGCTTTCGACTACGGGGAGTTAGCAAGCGATCTCTACCAATTCCAAGCTCCGGGAGGGGCCTCAACCGTGCGTCTAAAGTGGGCGCGCCAGTTTGCCGGACTTCCGGCAGGGGAGAAGGAAAAACTGTCATGAGTACGTTCATCGATTTCCACATTGTCCAGGATGCTCCGCCAAGCTGTATCAACCGCGACGACAACGGTTCGCCGAAGAGTGCCTTTTATGGCGGCGTAGCGCGCCTTCGCGTCTCGAGCCAAGCGTGGAAGCGCGCTACGCGCGAGAAATTCGAGGCGGTCATCGACCGACGTGAGAGGGGAACGCGAACTGCTCAGGCAGTGGAGTTGGTCGAGAAGTCAATCAACGAGCAGGCAGATGACCTAACTGATCGCGCCGAGGAACTGGCCGAAGAGGTAGTTAAAGCCACAGGTATCAAGATCGGGTTGCCGCGAGGGAGAAAGGAGGGTGAAGCCAAGAAGGTAACGGGGTATTTGCTCTTCCTGTCGAATGCTCAGATCGATCTCCTTGCGAAAGAAGCCATCGACTCGGTCCGTGAAGAACGAGAGATTGACAAGAAGACCGCGAAAGCTGTCTTGAGGGCCGATAACTCCATCGATCTTGCACTGTTCGGTCGCATGGTTGCGGATTGGCCGGACGGGAACGTTGATGCGGCGTGCCAGGTGGCGCACGCGATCTCAACTCATCCCGCAGAGACGGAGTTTGACTTCTTCACCGCAGTCGACGACGTCAAGGCTCAAGCGGAAGATGCCGACGCAGGCGCAGGCATGATGGGCACAGTGGAGTTTGCTTCGGCAACTCTCTACCGTTATGCCACCATTAACATGGACCAGCTAGTTGAGAATCTCGGCACGACTGATTCAGCAATCGCTGCGGTCAAGGCATTCGCGGAGGCCTTCATCACCTCAATGCCGACAGGCAAGGTGAACACGTTCGCAAACTTCACGCTCCCTGCAGCAGTGATTGTTACGGTCCGTTCTTCGCAGCCGATTTCCTATGTGGGGGCCTTTGAGACGCCCGTTCGCGCGACCACGCAGTCGGGCTACACCGAAAAGTCTGTATCAGCAATCGCGAGTTTCGCTAAGGAGATCGAATCTACCTACCGAATGACTCCAGAAGCTTCGTTCGTAGTAACGCTCGACACCCATGCCGAAGCGTTAGCAGAGCTAGGTGAGAGGGTCTCGTTCCCAGAGCTTGCCGAGAAACTCACAACCACCCTCGGAAGCTCAGATATTGCGTCATGAGCATACTGCTTCTGAAGCTAGCGGGACCTCTCCAATCGTGGGGAGTGAGCTCACGGTTCAATGTCCGGGAAACCCGTAACTATCCATCAAAAAGCGGCATTCTAGGCCTCATAGCTGCCGCAGAAGGGCGACGACGGAGTGATCCTCTAGAAGACCTTCTCGATCTCCAGTTAGCGGTGAGGGTGGACAAGCCAGGAAAACTCGTGCGCGATTTTCATACCGCCCATAATCGAGCGGGCCGCTCGATGCCACTGTCCCACCGCTACTACCTGTCTGATGCCGTGTTCGTGGCCGGAATCGAGGGTCCTGATGGCCTCATCGAGGGGATAAAGGCTGCGGTGGAATCACCGGTCTTCACCCTGTTTCTCGGACGACGATCATGCCCACCGGCATTCCCGCTGAGCCTAGGACTTAGGGACGGACCTCTCGGAGACGTCATCGAGGGTGAACCCTGGCACGCACCGACCTGGTTCCAACAGCAGTGTGGCCGGCAGCAAGGTTACCGAGCGCGGATCATCGCTGACCAAGGAGTAGCCACCAGGACATCTGGAATAGATACCGAGCTGGTCCAAGATGTGCCGCGGTCATTCGATCCCGCTAATCGTCAATACGACTGGCGTCGAACCACGTCGTGGACAATCTCGTTGCTAGATGCACCTTCAGACAGGCATGACCCCATGTCATTGACCGTAGGAGGACACTGATGTTTCTGACGCGGCTCTACCTCAATGCGGCGCGTCGAGGGGCTCGGAAACTCATTGGATCACCGCAGGCCATGCATGCGGCTGTCATGGCGAGTTTCTCACCTCAAGTACATGATGAAACGAGGGGGAGGCCCTTATGGCGGCTAGATCCTCGCCCCAACTCGCCTGCGCTTTATATCGTTTCAGCCGCGATGCCGGACTTGACGCACATTGTTGAGCAGGCAGGCTGGCCCACCACGAGCGAATGGGAAACCCGAGACTACTCGCCCATTTTGAACTCCTTGACTGCGGGACAGAGATTCTCCTTCCGACTTGCGGCAAATCCAGTTCGACGCTCAATGTCAGACGCGAGTCAGGGCCGAGGCAAGGTCTATGCGCATGTGACGGCGGAACAGCAACGCCAGTGGTTGATCGATCGCCAAGAAGCGATCGGTATTAGCTTTCTGGAGTCGCTGGACGCGATGCCCAACGTACAGGTGACTCAGCGGGAACGGATGGTGTTTCACAGAAAGGGAGCGCGGGTCACAATCGCTAAGGCCGTTTTTGAAGGGTCGTTCGAAGTGAGAGACGCCGACATGCTCAGGGAAGCACTGACGCGTGGCATCGGAAGGGCGAAAGCTTACGGGTGTGGGCTCATGACGTTAGCGCAACGAAACTAACGAGCTGGCATGCCTAGATTGCCTCCAGTCCCCCTACAAGCACTCCCTCGTATCGAGGACCGGCTCACGTTTCTCTATCTTGAACACTGCGTCGTTCATCGAGAAGATGGGGCTGTAACCGCCAGAAACGCAGAGGGCACGACGTACATCCCCGCGGCTACTCTCTCAGTCTTGATGCTCGGTCCAGGTACATCAATCAGTCATCAGGCAATGGTCCTGTTGGCGGAATGTGGCACCACTACGGTTTGGGTTGGCGAAAGAGGAGTTCGGTACTACGCCCATGGTCGAAGCCTTGCTGCAACCTCTCGGTTAGCTGAGGCGCAGGCGAAGGCAGCCACTAACAAGAATGAGCGACTCCAAGTTGCAAGACGGATGTATCTGAAGCGATTCGGTGGGGAGCACGTTGGCTCTCTGACAATGCAGCAGCTGCGAGGTCGTGAAGGCGCCCGCATGTCCCGCCTGTATCGGTCATTGGCAAAGCAGTTCGAAGTCCGGTGGGATGGCAGAAGCTACGAAGCTGACGACTTCGATGCAGCAGATCCAATCAATGCCGCAATCTCGGCGGCAAATGCCTCGTTGTACGGGCTAGTTCACGCGGTGGTTGTCGGACTGGGGTGCAGCCCGGGGCTTGGAATCGTTCACTCGGGTCACGCACGGTCGTTCGTCTACGACATTGCTGACCTATACAAGGCTGAAGTCTCCCTGCCACTGGCCTTCAGATTGGTGAGTGAGGAGGTCCCGGATTTGCTCCGCGAAGTCCGACGGCAGATGCGGGAGCTGATGCATGAACGTCGATTGATTCCGGTAATTGTCCGGGATATCCAGGAGTGCCTTGGAACGAACATTGTCGCTGATGCGACGATAGTTTCGCTTTGGGACTATCAGCAAGGCGCAGTTGCTGGTGGAGCAAATTGGTCGGACCCATGGGACACGTAACGTTAGTCTTGACGGCAGCTCCTAGTTCACTGCGTGGCGAGCTAACGAGATGGTTCTTGGAGATAGCCCCGGGCGTGTACGTCGGAGATGTCTCACGACGGGTACGGGAGCAGATCTGGCAATTGATCGAGGACCACCTCGGGAGTGGTCGTGCGATTATTTCGTTCAGCGACACGTCTGAACAGGGCTATGGTTTCGACGTTCTGGGGCACGACAAGATCCCGGTCGATGTAGACGGACTTACCCTCATCCGTCAGCCCTTCGCGGCAGGATTAACAGCCTCACCAGGAGCTGACCGTTCACCGCCAGAGTCCTGGAGTATCGCGGCCCGTCG
The DNA here is from genome assembly GCF_023634005.1 of Bowdeniella massiliensis. NCBI lineage: Bacteria > Bacillati > Actinomycetota > Actinomycetes > Actinomycetales > Actinomycetaceae > Bowdeniella > Bowdeniella massiliensis. The sequence goes on along the minus strand of NZ_JALIQR010000004.1, from coordinate 31,609 downwards.
ACGCAGGTATGGGCGGAAACCGATCGGAAAATGAGAATGGTTCGCGCCTAAGGACTGAACGGAATAGGCAATTAGGAGAGGGTTTTTCACTATAATCGCGAGTGTGCTCCCCGCGTGAGCGGGGATGATCCGGGAGGGAGATTATAAAATCAATAACGCAACTAGTGCTCCCCGCGTGAGCGGGGATGATCCGGCGGTTAGGCGCGCCGACAATCTCTCCCGAGTGTGCTCCCCGCGTGAGCGGGGATGATCCGAGATCAAGGCGCGGTTGTCCGCGTGGAACGGTGTGCTCCCCGCGTGAGCGGGGATGATCCGGATCTTCAAGCCCCGCACCGCTGCCATGTAGAGTGCTCCCCGCGTGAGCGGGGATGATCCTTCGGGGGACTGCTGACGCATGACCGCGAGGATGTGCTCCCCGCGTGAGCGGGGATGATCCGGGACGGATACGCTCGCGGATCTCGCCGAAAAGGTGCTCCCCGCGTGAGCGGGGATGATCCGAACGGTGGCATCGCCCCGGGGGCCATCCTCGCGTGCTCCCCGCGTGAGCGGGGATGATCCGGTCAGCCCCTCGCGCGCCAGGTCGGCCATTAGGTGCTCCCCGCGTGAGCGGGGATGATCCGAGCGACGACTTTCCGCGCCGTCACTGTTTGACGTGCTCCCCGCGTGAGCGGGGATGATCCGCAGCCGTTATGCCAACACACACGTTCATCGCCGTGCTCCCCGCGTGAGCGGGGATGATCCGGCGTCACGCGCCCCGCCGTTGAAACCCTGGTCGTGCTCCCCGCGTGAGCGGGGATGATCCGTCGGGGATTCCCCACACGGCGGTGGCGAGGATGTGCTCCCCGCGTGAGCGGGGATGATCCGTTACCGACCCTGGCTTATACATCACGAACTATGTGCTCCCCGCGTGAGCGGGGATGATCCGGACGCGGCCCGCGAAAAGCGCCTCACCATCCCGTGCTCCCCGCGTGAGCGGGGATGATCCGGAGGCTGCGCCGGTGGAGAGTTCAGCCACCGCGGTGCTCCCCGCGTGAGCGGGGATGATCCTGGTCTTGACGTACAGGACCACGCACAGGATGAGTGCTCCCCGCGTGAGCGGGGATGATCCGCCGAGCTTCGCGCCTGCAGCGTCGGTGAAGGGGTGCTCCCCGCGTGAGCGGGGATGATCCGGCCCCGCTTCTGGTGCGAGTAGCGGGGGGGTCGTGCTCCCCGCGTGAGCGGGGATGATCCGAAGGTCTTGCAGGCCACGCTACGCGCCATTGAGTGCTCCCCGCGTGAGCGGGGATGATCCGGGACGGTACCCGCGCCCACCGCACCCGGTCACGTGCTCCCCGCGTGAGCGGGGATGATCCGAACGGTGGCATCGCCCCGGGGGCCATCCTCGCGTGCTCCCCGCGTGAGCGGGGATGATCCGCTGTCAGCGAACGCATGGAACGCCAGCGCGGTGTGCTCCCCGCGTGAGCGGGGATGATCCAGGGTGGCAATTCCACGACTGGGATAAGTACCAGTGTGCTCCCCGCGTGAGCGGGGATGATCCGCCGCCACCATCACCACCACCCTCGACACCATCGTGCTCCCCGCGTGAGCGGGGATGATCCTTGAGACTTCCGAATTGACGTAGGTTTGAGACTGGTGCTCCCCGCGTGAGCGGGGATGATCCGACCCGTCGAGGCTAGGCCGTGCTCACGGATGAGTGCTCCCCGCGTGAGCGGGGATGATCCGACCGGATTCTCTTCGGTAACGTCACGGGCGCAGGTGCTCCCCGCGTGAGCGGGGATGATCCAGAGTCGCCCTTCCGTGCAGGAACAACGAGAGTCGTGCTCCCCGCGTGAGCGGGGATGATCCGTTTGAGGGGATGCGCGTGGTTACGCGGCTTTCGTGCTCCCCGCGTGAGCGGGGATGATCCGGCGTCGCCTCGGCAACGAAAACCGCTGCCGAAGTGCTCCCCGCGTGAGCGGGGATGATCCGAAGTCTCATAACTCAATAGGGTGAGGTGGTGGGTGCTCCCCGCGTGAGCGGGGATGATCCGCGCTCCACTTTATTCATGTCCGCAGCCCTCGCGTGCTCCCCGCGTGAGCGGGGATGATCCGTTCATGCTGATTCCCTCATTTCGTGGCGCATGGTGCTCCCCGCGTGAGCGGGGATGATCCGCACTCCACCTCACAGCCACCATCACCGGGCAGCGTGCTCCCCGCGTGAGCGGGGATGATCCGCGTTTGTCTTCCTCGTTCCGCCATTCGACCCAGTGCTCCCCGCGTGAGCGGGGATGATCCGTCCGACGAGGGACTTCGGGAGGTGGGTTTCGGGTGCTCCCCGCGTGAGCGGGGATGATCCGTTTGAGGGGATGCGCGTGGTTACGCGGCTTTCGTGCTCCCCGCGTGAGCGGGGATGATCCGTTGCAGCCAGAGCCCGCGATGATGGGCTTGGTGTGCTCCCCGCGTGAGCGGGGATGATCCTTGGCGACCTAGCGGCGGGCAAAACTCGCCGACGTGCTCCCCGCGTGAGCGGGGATGATCCGGCGCCCTACCCGCGACCTTCATGTCGCTAGCGGTGCTCCCCGCGTGAGCGGGGATGATCCAGGGTTGGCCGACCTTCACGACTACTGGAGCGAGCGTGCTCCCCGCGTGAGCGGGGATGATCCGGAGGAGAAGGATGCGTGGAGCATTAGGCCGTAGTGCTCCCCGCGTGAGCGGGGATGATCCGGGAAGCGGTGATGCGTAGGTCGTACCGGCGCTGTGCTCCCCGCGTGAGCGGGGATGATCCGTGGACTTACACCCGGCATTGGAGACGCTCCACGTGCTCCCCGCGTGAGCGGGGATGATCCGGTAGCGGATCGATTGAAGAAGAAGGGAAGCGGGTGCTCCCCGCGTGAGCGGGGATGATCCGGACCTCACGAAGGAAGAAGCCGCGTTCGTGATGTGCTCCCCGCGTGAGCGGGGATGATCCGGCGGTTTCTTTGTAGATGCCGCTCTTGGTGGTGTGCTCCCCGCGTGAGCGGGGATGATCCGCGCGCGCCCTCCACGGGCCTGGTGTCGCTGCGGTGCTCCCCGCGTGAGCGGGGATGATCCGGTTTCGAAGGTCGAATCGGCCTGAGTATGTGTGTGCTCCCCGCGTGAGCGGGGATGATCCGTGGCTCGGCCTGCTCGCGTGTCAGGACCTCGAGTGCTCCCCGCGTGAGCGGGGATGATCCGCTGCTGGCGTTAAATCTCATCAGTTCGAACGAGTGCTCCCCGCGTGAGCGGGGATGATCCGATCAAACGAGGCGAAACAGTTCGATGCGTTCGGTGCTCCCCGCGTGAGCGGGGATGATCCGCGGCCTGGAAGGACTCGGGCCACCAGGGGCGCGTGCTCCCCGCGTGAGCGGGGATGATCCGTTCATTTGGTGTCTCTTGCCGCCGAACGACGGGTGCTCCCCGCGTGAGCGGGGATGATCCGACTTGGCACCACCGACGCAAGGGCATGTTCCGGTGCTCCCCGCGTGAGCGGGGATGATCCGTTTACACGAGACAAGGGAGGATGTAAAGTGGAGTGCTCCCCGCGTGAGCGGGGATGATCCGCGGGCCAGCCCGAGGCCGTGAGCGCGACCGTGGTGCTCCCCGCGTGAGCGGGGATGATCCGCTCGAGTCAAACATTTTGTCGTCTTGCTGGTCGTGCTCCCCGCGTGAGCGGGGATGATCCGTGGCCGCGAATGAAATATTGTCCGGGTCGAGGGTGCTCCCCGCGTGAGCGGGGATGATCCGTTCAATTCCGCCTGCCCGCTGAACTTGCAGCGGTGCTCCCCGCGTGAGCGGGGATGATCCGGTCGGGGTCCTCGGGCAGGGCCTCCAGGGCAGGTGCTCCCCGCGTGAGCGGGGATGATCCGGTGGAGGCGGAGTAACCGGATTGGTGGACGATGTGCTCCCCGCGTGAGCGGGGATGATCCGTTCACGGACGCACTCAAGAAGATCAGCATCGAGTGCTCCCCGCGTGAGCGGGGATGATCCGGAACCCACATGTTCAGGATCAACGCCGCGCAGGTGCTCCCCGCGTGAGCGGGGATGATCCGTCCGTGTGGGACGCGATCCAAACCGTCTACACGTGCTCCCCGCGTGAGCGGGGATGATCCGCTGCTGGCGTTAAATCTCATCAGTTCGAACGAGTGCTCCCCGCGTGAGCGGGGATGATCCGGACACCGTTCAGGAAATCTTCAACCAAACCGCGTGCTCCCCGCGTGAGCGGGGATGATCCGGGTGAGTTCTACCCCTGCAAGCCCGACATCTTGTGCTCCCCGCGTGAGCGGGGATGATCCGAATGGTCACCTTGTCGCCGCGCTCGAGGGTTAGTGCTCCCCGCGTGAGCGGGGATGATCCGTTTCGCGGTTCGGGTACCATTCGGCGGCTTTTGTGCTCCCCGCGTGAGCGGGGATGATCCGGATCGTCATTCGTTCGTCGAGCTCGTGGCGGCGTGCTCCCCGCGTGAGCGGGGATGATCCGGTGGACACCATCGTGTCACTGTGCCGCGATACGTGCTCCCCGCGTGAGCGGGGATGATCCGAAGTGAAGATCAGGTTGCGGCAAGTGACCGCGAGTGCTCCCCGCGTGAGCGGGGATGATCCGTCGATCGTGGCGAGTGGTGGTGTGATCATGGCGTGCTCCCCGCGTGAGCGGGGATGATCCGTCGGGGATTCCCCACACGGCGGTGGCGAGAATGTGCTCCCCGCGTGAGCGGGGATGATCCGGCTGTCAGCGAACGCATGGAACGCCAGCGCGGGTGCTCCCCGCGTGAGCGGGGATGATCCGACGTATATGAGTGGGCGTACACGATCGTCGTCGTGCTCCCCGCGTGAGCGGGGATGATCCGGGGGAGGCTAGCTAATGCCACTCTGGACTGATGTGCTCCCCGCGTGAGCGGGGATGATCCGCCGAGAAATTCCGGTTCTACGACGCGGTCCGTGTGCTCCCCGCGTGAGCGGGGATGATCCGCTGTGTTTCAACCCCAGCTTCACGCAGCGCGAGTGCTCCCCGCGTGAGCGGGGATGATCCGGCTTCTAGCATAGGTTCGCACCGCGAGACATAGTGCTCCCCGCGTGAGCGGGGATGATCCGTTGCTTGCGTCCCGGGTCTCGTACCGGATCCCGTGCTCCCCGCGTGAGCGGGGATGATCCGGGAGGGCGGGGGATATGGCAATGTTGCTCGGCGTGCTCCCCGCGTGAGCGGGGATGATCCGAGGAGCCGGTCCCAAACGTGCGAGACCTCGTGGTGCTCCCCGCGTGAGCGGGGATGATCCGGCGCTGGAGCAACTTGGTAAGTACTTGGTACGGTGCTCCCCGCGTGAGCGGGGATGATCCAGCGGCCCTGAAGGCCACTGTTCGGCACCAAACCGTGCTCCCCGCGTGAGCGGGGATGATCCGGGCAGATAGCCTAAGCAACCGGGCCGAAGCGGGTGCTCCCCGCGTGAGCGGGGATGATCCGGGTGGAAGTCGCCGCACGACTCGCAGGCGACGGTGCTCCCCGCGTGAGCGGGGATGATCCGTCAACAACGCCATCGGCAACGTACTCGCCAACGTGCTCCCCGCGTGAGCGGGGATGATCCGGAGAACCCAGTGAGTGATCTCGCCTACCCAGAGTGCTCCCCGCGTGAGCGGGGATGATCCGCCGCATACGAGTGGGCCCTCACCATCGTCGTCGTGCTCCCCGCGTGAGCGGGGATGATCCGTAATCGTCTGGCGCTGTCCAAAACTGCGGATCGTGCTCCCCGCGTGAGCGGGGATGATCCGGCACGTCTGATTCGCAACCCAGGCCGAGGCGAGTGCTCCCCGCGTGAGCGGGGATGATCCGTCGCGCTGCACGATCGAGCGCAGCACGGGCGAGTGCTCCCCGCGTGAGCGGGGATGATCCGGCACTCGAAGCCGCCACGCAAGCGGAGTGGGAGTGCTCCCCGCGTGAGCGGGGATGATCCGCCGTCGCGGTCCTTGATGAATGCGGCAGCGTCGTGCTCCCCGCGTGAGCGGGGATGATCCGGGGTTCGACGGGCTGCGTAAGCGCCTCGTCGGGTGCTCCCCGCGTGAGCGGGGATGATCCGTAGCCGGGACGCTCGGCGCTAACCGTGCGTTCGTGCTCCCCGCGTGAGCGGGGATGATCCGGCGTGCTTCCCAGTCCACAGATGCGATTGTTTGTGCTCCCCGCGTGAGCGGGGATGATCCGAACGGTGAACCGATCGATCCTCTATCGATTCTGTGCTCCCCGCGTGAGCGGGGATGATCCGGCGTGCGATCGCCTCCGAGTGCGGTCGGCGGCGTGCTCCCCGCGTGAGCGGGGATGATCCGTTGAGAAATGGTGATGAGTACTCCCGGCTCGCGTGCTCCCCGCGTGAGCGGGGATGATCCGCGCCGCCCCATCGACGAGTTGACGATCGCGGCGTGCTCCCCGCGTGAGCGGGGATGATCCGGGGTTCGACGGGCTGCGTAAGCGCCTCGTCGGGTGCTCCCCGCGTGAGCGGGGATGATCCGTAGCCGGGACGCTCGGCGCTAACCGTGCGTTCGTGCTCCCCGCGTGAGCGGGGATGATCCGGCGTGCTTCCCAGTCCACAGATGCGATTGTTTGTGCTCCCCGCGTGAGCGGGGATGATCCGAACGGTGAACCGATCGATCCTCTATCGATTCTGTGCTCCCCGCGTGAGCGGGGATGATCCGGCGTGCGATCGCCTCCGAGTGCGGTCGGCGGCGTGCTCCCCGCGTGAGCGGGGATGATCCGTTGAGAAATGGTGATGAGTACTCCCGGCTCGCGTGCTCCCCGCGTGAGCGGGGATGATCCGCGCCGCCCCATCGACGAGTTGACGATCGCGGCGTGCTCCCCGCGTGAGCGGGGATGATCCGAACCTCATTGACGTTCACCATACGGTCCAGCGGTGCTCCCCGCGTGAGCGGGGATGATCCGGTTCGAGGCACTGCCAGTGCTGCGAGATGGAGGTGCTCCCCGCGTGAGCGGGGATGATCCGGCCGCCTAACCCGAAAGGACCAGAACATGGCTGTGCTCCCCGCGTGAGCGGGGATGATCCGCCGGTATGGCCAATCGATCTCGTATACGGTGCGTGCTCCCCGCGTGAGCGGGGATGATCCGCCTCGCGAGAGTGTCGCGCCTGGAACAGGGGAGTGCTCCCCGCGTGAGCGGGGATGATCCGTAACCATCGTGGACGAGTTCCTCACCCTCGAAGTGCTCCCCGCGTGAGCGGGGATGATCCGACTCGAGGCCTTTGAGAACAAGGCGCGCTTCCGTGCTCCCCGCGTGAGCGGGGATGATCCGTACTCTCGGTCCACAATCAAACGCGACGACATGTGCTCCCCGCGTGAGCGGGGATGATCCTTGATTCGTTGTACTCGAAAGTGCCGTCAGGACGGTGCTCCCCGCGTGAGCGGGGATGATCCGCGCACGGCCCCGGCGCACACGCACTCGTAGACGTGCTCCCCGCGTGAGCGGGGATGATCCGAGACATGAAAACGAACATGACGGCAGAGCACCGTGCTCCCCGCGTGAGCGGGGATGATCCGCGGATGATACTACGCGCGCAGCTATCGCTCAGGTGCTCCCCGCGTGAGCGGGGATGATCCGGGCTCATTGCCGTTAGGCAGCCAGCATAAAGTGTGCTCCCCGCGTGAGCGGGGATGATCCGGCTGTCGCGTTCCTCGCCCCCATGTCGAAGGAGTGCTCCCCGCGTGAGCGGGGATGATCCGAACGGCACCATGCAACTCGCGCCCCGATTCGTGTGCTCCGCGCGTGAGCGGGGATGATCCGTCATCACCGGCCTTCAGCAGGCGCACGGCCTTGTGCTCCCCGCGTGAGCGGGGATGATCCGTATACTGGAGGGCATGAACGTGAGTATGTTGGGTGCTCCCCGCGTGAGCGGGGATGATCCGACCTCGATCGCGGTCCACCGGATGATTGGTCGGTGCTCCCCGCGTGAGCGGGGATGATCCGATCAACCTCGGCTATATCCAGGTGCCTGTCACGTGCTCCCCGCGTGAGCGGGGATGATCCGGAAGAACAAGGTCCACGCACTCCCCACGACTAGTGCTCCCCGCGTGAGCGGGGATGATCCGAAGCTCGAGGCGATCAGTCACTCGCCCTAGGAGTGCTCCCCGCGTGAGCGGGGATGATCCGGGCGCGAAGACCGTCGCATGGGTTGAGCACTCGTGCTCCCCGCGTGAGCGGGGATGATCCGGATGAGTGCCGATAGACGTACTCCCGCCGAGTGTGCTCCCCGCGTGAGCGGGGATGATCCGTGGTCAGCGTGTCAATTTCAGCTTTCGTCATTGTGCTCCCCGCGTGAGCGGGGATGATCCGCTCCACTCGGCAGGCGTGCTAAGTGACCTCGCGTGCTCCCCGCGTGAGCGGGGATGATCCGTGGACAAGATGACGGAGACGCAGGTGCAGGAGGTGCTCCCCGCGTGAGCGGGGATGATCCGCCTCCCACGGTGGTCGCGTAGTCTTAGCCCTCGTGCTCCCCGCGTGAGCGGGGATGATCCGCCAAACCGGTGAGAGCCTGTCAGGTCGCCCTCGTGCTCCCCGCGTGAGCGGGGATGATCCGCTGGGCGCGCGCCTCATCCTCACCTCTTGGGCGTGCTCCCCGCGTGAGCGGGGATGATCCGCCACGCGGGGATGTCCTCAGCTGGGAGCGGGAGTGCTCCCCGCGTGAGCGGGGATGATCCGCCGATCCGCTGCCCTGGCCGCTTCGAGAGCAAGTGCTCCCCGCGTGAGCGGGGATGATCCGCATTCCCGACCTATTTCTGGGTCGATGTCGTCGTGCTCCCCGCGTGAGCGGGGATGATCCGTTGATTGCTGCCGAGAGCTCGATGGTCTTGGTGTGCTCCCCGCGTGAGCGGGGATGATCCGTGCATCGGGTGGTCGAGGAGTTCGCCTGCGAAGTGCT
>NZ_JALIQR010000004.1:0-22605 GCF_023634005.1 Bowdeniella massiliensis | reverse complement strand
ATCCGATCAAAGAAGTCGGGCAATGGATCGGGACGAAGTGCTCCCCGCGTGAGCGGGGATGATCCGGTTCCCGGAGAGTTCACTGTACCCGCGACCGCGTGCTCCCCGCGTGAGCGGGGATGATCCGGCCCGCAAGACGTTGTCGGGCAAGGAAGCTTCGTGCTCCCCGCGTGAGCGGGGATGATCCGAGCCCGAACCCGTGCGTCCTGTACCGGTGGGAGTGCTCCCCGCGTGAGCGGGGATGATCCGGATGGTCAGTCGCTCGATATCCTGGTTGACAAGTGCTCCCCGCGTGAGCGGGGATGATCCGGAGGAAGAGTAATGGGGCGTCTCATTGACTCTGTGCTCCCCGCGTGAGCGGGGATGATCCGCCTGCGGCACGGCTGCGCATTCATGTTCATCAGTGCTCCCCGCGTGAGCGGGGATGATCCTATAGTTCTTGCCAGCCCGAAAGGGACGGCAACGTGCTCCCCGCGTGAGCGGGGATGATCCGTGCATGGTCTAGGTCACGCTAGGCGATAGTGCGTGCTCCCCGCGTGAGCGGGGATGATCCGGGAACTAGTCGTGATCGAAGCAATTGCTGGCCGTGCTCCCCGCGTGAGCGGGGATGATCCGTTGGTGACGGCACTATCGCCAGCGACATCAGCGTGCTCCCCGCGTGAGCGGGGATGATCCGCTGCGCGCCGCTGGTCCTGAACCTGTTCTCCTCCCCACGGTCGTGGGGAAAATCCGGCGAACACCACAAGAAAAATAGGAATCCTAATCGGATCTGCGTATATAGGAAGACAATCCGGAGTGGATCATGTGGAGACAGGGCGCCGCCCGTCTTGAAAGAGATGACTACATGGGATTCATGCGGGCAATAAGAGGATGATCTTGGCCGCGCAAATGCGCGATTCGATCGAAGACAAAGTCGTCGGGGTCTTGCCCAGAGAATGGTGGCCGACTTCGCAGATTGGAGGAGGATGGATCGGGGATAATGGGAAGAGATTTTTACCGAAGGAGCAACGATGACGTCGCGCGATACGAGAACCGCTGTTGATAAAGCGATGGCACTTCTTCGAGCGTTCGGTGACGAAGGCTCGGTAGGTGTCGGTGTCTCCGAACTTGCTCGGCGCTGCGACCTGTCAAAATCCACGGCATTCCGTCTTCTTGGCATCCTCGCAAAGAATGGTGCGGTCGAGCGCGCGGGTAGTTCATATCGCCTCGGCCCTATGTTGTTTGATCTCGCCGAACCCCCACCATCACCACATATCGATCTGCTCAACGAAGTTCTGACTCCATACCTCGCAAAGCTCTTCGAAGTAACGCGTCAGACGGTACACCTTGCCGTGCTCGCGGGCCACGAAGTCATGTACCTGAACAAGCTGCACGCGCAGTTCAAGGTGTCCTCGCCTTCGCGTATTGGCGGCCGAGCTCCGGCCTACTGCACGGCGGTTGGCAAGATGATGCTCGCTTACGACCATGACGCGATGGAGCAGGTGCTCGCCGGGGATCTCCAGGCGTGGACACCCCACACCATCACCGATCCGGAGCAGCTCCGGGAAGAGCTCATCGAGATTCGTGAAACGAATATCGCCTACGACCGGCAAGAAATCATGATGGGACTGAACTGCATTGCGGCCCCGGTCATGAGCCCGGCGCGCATCCCCATCGCATCGTTTAGCGTCTCCGGCCGGGTTGGCGTCATGGATCCCGAACGCTACGAGCAGCTCCTGCGCAAGGTCTGCTTCGAAGCGGCCAAGGCCATCGCGGCGCGTCGCCGCCGGCGGCCATTGCCCTAATGCCCGACCTCTATATCCAGCCCGGCCCTGGTAATCCGGACGGGCTCATCGTGCCCGCCCAGGACTTGAGCGAAAAGTTCTCTCGCAGCTCGGGTCCGGGCGGGCAGGGTGTCAACACCACGGATTCGCGCGTCCAGCTCAGCCTAAACATCGCCGAGACGCCAGCCTTTACCGCAACACAGCGTTCCCGGATCCGAAGAAATCTCTCAGCGCGGCTCGTTGACGATGTCCTGACGGTTGACGCTTCCGAGGAGCGGAGCCAACACCGAAACCGAACCGAGGCTCGACGACGGATGGCCGAGCTGCTGCGAACGGCGCTCATGCCACCACCACCGAAAAGGCGCGCAACGCGACCGACGCGCGGCTCAATCGAGCGCCGACTCACCGCAAAGAAAAACCGTAGCTCCATTAAGCGAGCCCGACAGCGTCCGGGGCGCGAGGACTAGGACCTACTGCCGCGCGAGCATCCGCGCTAGCCACCGCGGCGGCCGCTCTGCGATGTGCATCGCGAGATAGATGAGTGCGCCACCGGCGAGCAGCCGACCAGTGACGTGCTCGCCGCCGAACGCTACCGCGAATGCCGCGGCAAATACCGGCTCCGCGGTCATGATGATCGCTGCCCGCGACGCACTGATGCGAGCCTGCGCCCAGGTCTGCAGCACGAGCGCGCCGATGCTTGCCGCGATCGCCATGTAGAGCAGCGAGGCCCAACCGCCGGCGCTCGGGGGCACGCTCACGCCGCCGGGCAGGGCGCCGATGAGGCAGATCGCGGCGAGCGAGATCATCTGCATGCCAGCCAGGGCGATCGCATCCATGCCCACGGCCCAGCGCCCGAGCAGCACGATGTGCAGGGCGTACAGCGCGGCACCGAGCAACGTTGCACTCTCGCCGATCCCGAGCGAAAAGCCCTTGAGGCTCAAGACGCCGAGCCCAATGGTCGCAATCAGGACCGCGAGCTGAGTCGTGCGCGGAATGGATATCCGGGTCATCGCCCACACCACGATCGGGGTGAGGACGACGTACATTCCGGTCACGAATCCCGACACCGACGCCGGCGTCCGCTCGAGTCCCCATGTCTGAGCGATCTGGGCGAGCGCATAAATCGCCCCCAGGGCCAGCCCGTTGCGCCACGCCTCGCGCGACTGCGCGGCGAGCCGCCGCCACCAGATCGCCACCATGATGAGGGCCGCGACGGCAAAGCGCACACCGAGGAAATCGAGCGGCGGCACCGTCGCGAGCAGGTCCTTAATGAGGAAGAACGTGGAGCCCCAGATCGCCGTCACGGCAAGCAGTGCGAGCACCGGCGCGATAGCCGGGCGGGAGGCAGCAAGACAGGACACGTAGGCATCGTAGAACTCCGCGATTCTAGAAATGTTTCGGATACCCGAAATTCATGTGTTAGGTTGTACTTACACTCACCTGTCTCGCTCATTTTGGGGGATCACCACTCATGAAACGTCTGGTTGCGGCACTGCTCGCCGTGGTCGTCATTGCCCTGTCCGCCTGCTCGCCGAATGCTGCCGATAAGAAGAGCTCGAGCGCTGCGCTCAAGGTCTTTGCTACGACGGGTTACCTCGGCGACGCGGTCGCGCGAATCGCGCCGGACGCGGACATCACGGTCATGGTCAAGCCCGGCGGCGATCCGCACACCTACCAGCCCTCGACCAAGGATGTTGAAAAGCTCCGCGACGCCGACCTCGTCATCTGGAACGGCCTGTACCTCGAGGCCATGATGGAAGACCAGCTCCGCTCCCTTGGCGATAAGCAGCTCGCCGTCGGCGAGAAGATCGACCAGTCCAAGCTCCTGCCGTGGCCCGAGAAGGACCACGATGGCAACGACCTGTACGATCCCCACATCTGGAACTCGCCCGACATCTGGTCCGACGTCGTCGACCAGATCGCCACGCGCCTGTCCGAGGCGCAGCCCGATAACGCTGAGACCTTCGCCGCGAACGCTAAGGCCTTCAAGGACGAGATCGCCAAGCTCAAGACCGAAACCAAGGCCAAGCTCGCCGCGATCCCCGCCGCCCAGCGCCACCTCATCACCGGCCACGACGCCTTCCAGTACTACGGCGCCGTCTTCAAGCTCGACATCCGCGCGACCGACTTCGTCACGAGCGAATCGCAGCTCTCGGCGGCCGAACTCGACGAACTCGCGACCTTCATCGCGGACAAGAAGATCCCGACGATCTTCCAAGACAACCTGAAAAACCCGCAGGCGATCACCTCGCTGAAGGAGGCGGTGCGCGCCAAGGGTTGGGAGGTGGAAGTCTCCGATAAGGAACTCTTCGCCGACTCGCTCGGCGACCACTCGCCCGTGGACACCTACCTTGGCGTGATCGAACACAACACGAACGCGATCGTCGCGGGCCTGACGGGCAAGTAGCCGTGACTGCGCTTGAGATCGCACACCTGAGCGTCGCCTACCAGGACGTCGTGGCGCTGCGCGACGCCAACCTGGCGGTGCCGCCCGGCGTCATCATGGGCGTCGTCGGCCCCAACGGCGCCGGCAAGTCCACGCTCATCAAGGCGGCGCTCGGCCTCGTGCCGGCGCGCAGCGGGTCCGTGCGGGTGCTCGGTGAGCCGTTCGCGCGGGTACGCCATCGCGTCGGCTATCTCCCGCAGCACTCCTCGATCGATCGCGACTATCCCGCGACCCTGCTCGATGTGGCCCTGCTCGGCACGTTCGATGCGCGGCGCTGGTGGGCGCGCACCTCGCGCGCGGATCGGGCGGCGGCGCGCGAGGCGCTCGCGGCCGTAGGGCTCGACGACCTCGCGCAGCGCTCGCTCGGGGAGGTCTCCGGCGGCCAGCGCCAGCGCGCGCTGCTGGCGCGCACCCTCGCGCACGACGCGGACCTCTACCTCATGGACGAGCCCTTCGCCGGGGTCGACGTCGCGAGCCAGGATGCCATCACGCGCGTCCTGCGCTCGCTGCGCGCGGCCGGCAAGACCGTCGTCATCGTCCACCACGACCTTGCGACGATCCCCGAGCTGTGCGACGAGGTCGCGCTGATCGACGGTAGCGTCGTCGCCGCGGGGCCCGTCGGCGAGGTCTTCACGCGAGCGCTCATCGATCGCACCTACGGGCTCGCGGGGGTGCGCACGACGTGCTGAGCCTTTCCGATTTCCTCGCGACGCACACCTTCCGGCAGATGGTCCTCGGGTGCACGCTCATCGGGGCGCTCGCGGGCGCGATGGGCTGCTTCATCTACCTGCGCAAGCGCACGCTCATGTCCGACGTCATCGGGCATGCGGCGACGACGGGCGTCATGCTCGCCTTCCTCATCGGCGCCGCGGTGCTCGGCGTCGACGGGCGCTCGCTGTGGCTGCTCGTCATCGGCTCGGTGCTCATCGGCACGCTCGCGGCCGTGCTCGCTGACCGGATCGCGGCGAGCACGCGCGTCGGGATCGACGCGGCCATGGCGGTGATGCTCGCGCTGTTCTTCGGCACGGGCCTCATCCTGCTGCGGGTGATCGAGCGCTCGAGCCTGCGCGGGCGCGGCGGGCTGAAGGACTACTTCTTCGGCAACGCCTCGCTGCTCACAACCTCCGACGTGCGCACCATCGCCGTGCTCGCCGTCCTTATCGCGGCGGGGCTCGCGCTCGGGTATCGGGCTCTCGCGGTGCACGTCATCGATCCGGTGGCCGGCAGCGTCGCGGGCGTGAGCGCGCGGCTCGTCTCGCCGCTGCTGCTCGTCGGCGTCGCGATCGCGGTCGTCGTCGGGGTGCGGGCCGTCGGCCTCATCCTCATGGTCGCGCTCGCGGCGATCCCGCCCGCCGCGGCCCGGCAGTTCACGCGCCACCTGCACACGATGGTGGCGCTCGCCGCGGCTATCGGCGCGGGCGGCGCGCTCATTGGCAGTTACCTGTCCGTCGCGCTCGGCAAGGTGCCGACGGGCCCCGTGATCGTCCTCGTACTCACGGCCGCCCTGGCGCTTAGTCTCCTGTTCGCGCCGGGGCGGTCCGTGCTGAGGCGGGCGGCGCTATGAGCTTCGCCATGACCGTCTTCGTGCTCGCGCTCGCGACCGCGCTCATGTGCGCGCTGCCCGGCACCTTCCTCGTGCTGCGCCGGCAATCGATGCTCGTGGACGCCATGAGTCACGCCGCGCTGCCGGGCATCGTGCTCGCGGCGCTCGTGCTCGGCTCCATCAACTCGCCCTTCCTCATCCTTGGGGCGGGCGCGGCCGCGATGCTCGTCGTCTTCGGCGCGCAATGGCTGCGCTCGACAGGGCGTATCACCGGGGACGCCGATCAGGCGCTCATCTTCCCGGGCCTGTTTTCCGTTGGCATCATCCTCATCTCGACGCGCTTTGCGAAGGTGCACCTGCACGAGGACGCCGTCATCGTCGGCGATCTCAACTTCGCGGCGTTCGATCCGACCTACCTGCGCCTGCTGCTCGGGGTACTGGGTCTGAACGCGCTCTTCCTGCTCATCGCCTACCGGCCGCTTGCGGCCGCGACCTTCGACGAGGGATACGCCCGCACTCGTGGGGTGGCGACGAGCGCGCTGAACTACGCGCTCATGGCGCTCGTCGCCCTGACCGTCGTCGCGGCGTTCAATGCGGCGGGCGCGGTGCTCGTCGTCGCGCTCATGATCGTCCCGCCCGCCACAGCGCTGCTCATCGCGCGCACCGTCCCGCAGATGCTCGCGATCTCGCTCGTCATCGCCGCGGCCTCCGCCGCCGCGGGGTTCTGGCTCGCCTATGTCACCGACGCTGCCACCTCAGCGACGATGGCCGCCGTGCAGGGCGCCATTTTTGTTCTCGCGTGGTGGGTGGTACGGCTAGTGCAGGCCCGCCGGGCGGGCAAAGGCGAAGGCGGCCTCGATGCGGCGCGCGAGCCCGTCCGGATCGATGGCGCCGGGGGCGGCGTCCTCGATGTGGGCGCCGATGGCGACGCCGACGGTGCGCATGGCAAGGGCGGCGACGAGGCTCGGATCGGAAATCTCGCGGGACTCGGCTAGGGCGGCAACGAGCTCGCGCTCGATCTGCTGGTTGTGGCCGAAGGCGGCGCTCATGAGGTGGGGGTAGCGGCGGAAGATCTCGCGGCGGCGGCGCCACAGCTCGGCGTCGTCGGTGAGGTCGAGGATGTGATCGGTGAAGAGGGTGGCAAGGTCCTGCCAGGTGTCGGCCTCGGGTGGCAGGGCGCGAAACCTGGCGGCGAGGGCCTTGCCGGCTTCGGGGTTGGTGCCGGCTACGGCGGCGTCCTTCGTCGGGAAGTAGTTGAAGAACGTGCGGGCGGAGACGCCGGCGGCGTCGGCGATTTCGTCGGCGCGGACGTCCTCGAGTCCGCGCTCGGCGACGAGGCGGACGGCGGCGGCGTGCAGGGCGGCGCGGGTGCGGCGTTTGTTCTCGTCGCGGCGGGATGCGGCAGGCTCCATGGCACTAGCGTAGGACCAAGACCACAAGATTGCAGCCACTGCAAACTTGCAGTGACTGTAATGTTAGGCGCACAGTAGGAGATATGTCTGATGTGTCCACCAGCTCCTATACGCTGAGCCCCACGAACCGCCGCGTCTTCATTGGCCTGCTGCTGGGCATGCTCGTCTCCTCGATCTCGCAGACGATCGTCGGTCCGGCGATGCCGCGGATCGTCGCGGAGCTTGGCGGGATGGACCACTATTCGTGGCTCGCGACCTCGGCGATGCTCGTCTCGGCGATTACCGTGCCGATCGTTGGCAAGCTGTCCGATATGTACGCCCGCCGCAGGTTTTACCTTGGTGGGCTTACAAAGTCCGTCGTGGCGCTGTGCTGCCTGGCCGCCTTCGGCGTCAACATGCTGATGTTTGGCGCCACGATCTACATTCCCGTCTTCGCGCAGGGGGTGCTCGGGGTGAGCGCGACGAGCTCGGGCGCGATCCTCGTGCCGATGAGCGCGGCGATGATTCTCACCTCGATCGCGATCGGGCTGCTGATCTCCAAGACGGGTACCTATAAGGCGATCACGCTGCTCGGGGTGCTCATCATGACGGGCGGCATCGTGGCGCTCACGCTGCTCGATGAGACCTCGGCGCCGCTGCACCTGACCGGCGCGATGGTCATCTTCGGCCTGGGGCTCGGGGCGTGCATGCAGGTCTACACGCTGCTGGTGCAAAATGCGGTGCGCCGCACGGACCTCGGGGTCGCGACGGCGGCGACGCAGTTCTTCCGCAACGTCGGCGCGACCGTCGGCATCGCGGTCTTCGGCACGATTATGACGAGCCGAATGGCCGTGACGATCCCCGCGCATCTGCCGCCGGGCGCCGAACAGCACATGGGTGCAAGCGCCGGGGAGGGTGTCGGCAATGTGCTCGATCCCGCGGCGCTGCCCGTCGCGCTCGTCGTGCTCATCGCGACCGCGCTGATCGCGAACAATCCGCTGCGCGACGCGCACGAAAACTAGACCGGCAGGCCGATCTCGCTGAGGACGTCGAGGAGCTCGGTGGCGAGCCCCGGGTGGATGGCGTAGGTCAGCTCGAAGTTCTCGCGGCCGCGACCCGGGCCGCCGACGATCGCGCCGGCTTCGCGCGCGATGAGGGCGCCCGCGGCGTGATCGAAGGGGTGCAGGCCCTTTTCGAAGTAGGCGTGCACGCGCCCCGCGGCGACTCCGACGAGGTCAAGGCTCGCGGCGCCGAAGCGGCGAATGTCGGCGGCCTTGTCGATGAGCGCGAGGACCTGTCGGGCCTGATCGACGCGCACGTCGGCGTCGTAGGCAAAGCCCGTCGCGACGAGCGAGGTGGCGAGCTCGCGCGGGCCGGCAACGTGGAGGAGTTCGCGCGAGTGGTGGTGGTAGGTGCCATCGTCGATCGAGTAGCGAATGAGTTCGGCGCCGCCGCCGTGGGAGGCGCGCCAGATCTCGTGCAGGTTGGGGTTGACGACGACGCCGGCGTAAGGGGTCCACGTCTCGGGCTCGGCGGGGCCGGCCGCGTAGACGACCCCGATGGAGGTGGCCCACGCCGGGATGTCGTAGGTGTAGTTGACGGTGCCGTCGATGGGATCGACGACCCACGTCAGGCCCGTCGTGGAGGCCTGTTCGCCGGATTCCTCGCCGAAGAACCCATCGCCGGGGCGCAGCCGGGCGAGCTCGTCGCGGATGAAGGCCTCGGTGGCGCGGTCGGCCTCGGTGACGAGATCCGTGGGGGTGGATTTGCTTGCGGCAACGGTGACGCCTTCGCCGCGCAGTTGCTTGGCCTTGGTGGCGGCGCGGACCGCGATATCGCAGGCAAGATCGGCGATCTTGGCGGGGGAGGGCAGGGCGGCGGGAAAGTTCGTCATGCCTTGACCATACGTCGCGATGTTCGGGATGTGGAACCCCGTTTGATTCGTCGTAACCAAGAGTTTTATTCTGGTGCTTCGGGTACCACTTGCCGGGCGCAAAGCGTCCGCCCCATGACCAGTTGGGAACACCTGCATGACTACGACCCGAGAACATCTCCCCTCCACCACGCCGGATTCCGGCGATTCGCGCTACCGCTGGAAGGCCGTGTGGGCCTCCATGGTGGGGTACGCGATGGATGGCTTTGACTTCCTCATCCTCGGCTTCGCGCTGCTGGCGATATCAGCGGCCCCGGCCGACGGGGGATTGGGGCTTTCCCAAACCGAGGCCGGCTCACTCGCCACCTACACGCTCCTGGGAGCAGTGTTAGGTGGTTTTATTTTTGGCGCGCTCGCCGATACCTACGGGCGCGTGCGCGTGCTCATGTGGTCGATCATCATCTTCGCCGTGTTCACGGCACTGACCGGCCTGGCGCAAAACTACTGGCAGATCGCGCTCTTCCGCTTCATCGCGGGCGTCGGCATCGGCGCGGAGTACGGCATCGGGATGACGCTCGCCGCCGAGGCGTGGCCCGCGAAGCTGCGCGCGAAGGCCACGAGCTTCGTGGCGATCGGGTGGCAGGTCGGCGTGCTCGCCGCGACCTTCGTCTCCGCCGCCGTCGTCTACCACTGGGGCTGGCGCGTGCTGTTCTTCATCGGCGTGCTGCCCGCACTCGTCGCCGTCCTCGTGCGCCACACCGTCGAGGAGCCGGCAGCGTTTGAGGAGCGCAAGGCCGAGGGCATTGGGCGCTCGCTGAAGGACAGGTTCCCGATCCACGAGCTGGTGAAGGATGCGCGCACGACGAAGACCTCGCTCGGCATCACGATCCTGACGAGCGTGCAGAACTTCGGCTACTACGGCCTGATGATCTGGCTGCCGACGTTCCTTTCCAAGACGCACGGCCTGTCGATCCAGAAATCGGCCGTGTGGACGGGCGTGACCGTGCTCGGGATGATGATCGGGATCATGGCCTTCGGCTATCTCGCCGATCACCTCGGCCGGAAGCCCGCGTTCATCGCCTTTCAGATTGGCGCGGTCGTCTCGGTGATCGCCTACGCCCAACTCGCCACCGAAATGTCGCTGCTCATCGGCGGCTTCTTCCTCGGCATGTTCGTCAACGGCATGATGGGCGGCTACGGTGCAGTCACCGCCGAGTCCTACCCGACGCATTCGCGCGCGACCGCGCAAAACGTGCTGTTCAACATCGGGCGCGGCGTCGGCGGGTTTGCGCCGCTCGTCGTCGGATCGATCGCCGCGGCCTACTCCTTCCAGCTAGCCGTCGGGCTGCTCGCGATCATCTACGTCATCGACATCATCGCGACGCTCTTCCTCATCCCCGAGACGAAGGACGTCGAGATCGCCTAGCCCGCCCGCGATCGCTGAGGGCTTGCAAACGTGTAAATGTCGCCGCGAGTTGAGAAACTGGAGAGGTGAGCCGGCCCAAGCCCCTGATCGATCGCCTGCTGCAGCGCGACGCCGAACACGAAGACGCCCATGAGCTCAACGAGGAAGCGCGCCACAATATCCGGCACAACTCGATGACCTTCGTGCTCGCAAACGCCATGCAGAACATCGCGGATCAGGCGGCTAAGGCCTCGACCGTTTTGCCGTGGGTCATTGCGGCGACGGGCGCGCCCGGGTGGATGACGGGCCTGCTCGTGCCGATCCGCGAGTCCGGTTCGATGCTGCCCCAGGCCGCGATGCAACCGTGGGTGCGCTCGCGCCGCACGCGCGCAGGGATCTGGATCGCGGGCGCCATCGGCCAGGCCGTTGGCGTCGCCCTCATCGCGATCGCCGCGGCGACGCTTTCGGGTGTCCTCGCCGGCAGCGTCGTGCTCATCGGGCTCGCAATCCAGGCGCTTTCGCGCTCGCTGAACTCGATCGCCTCCAAAGACATCCAGGGCCGCACGATGCCCAAGGGCCTGCGCGGCCGGGTCTCCGGTCTGTCGACGATGATCTCCGGCATCGTCGCGGTCACCGTGGGCCTCGCCATCCGCGTCTTTGGCGGCGAGGACCTCTCGCGGCCCGTCCTCGCGCTCGTCATCGGCGGCGCGGCGCTCGCGTTCGTCGTGGGCGCGATCATTTTCCGCGGCGTGCGCGAGGGGGAGGGCGATGAGGTGCCCACCGAGCGCGAACGCAGCTCCTGGGTGAGCGATTCCTGGCGGCTGTTCGTCGACGACGCGCCCTTCCGTCGCTTCGTCATCGTGCGCTCACTGCTGCTCGTCTCGGCGCTCGCGCCGCCCTTCGTCGTGGCGCTATCCGCGCAGCGCTCGGGATCGTCGATGTCGTCGGTCGCGACGTTCATCATCGCCTCGGGTGTGGCCGCGCTGCTCGGCGGTCGCGTCTCCGGGGTCGTCTCTGATCGATCCTCGCGCAAGACGATGATTTACGGCGCTGGCATCGCCTCCGCGCTCGTCGTCATCTTCATCGCCTCGAACTGGATCGAGCCGCTCATCACCCAGTGGTGGTGGGGGCCGGTGATCTTCTTCCTGCTCACGCTCATCCACACGGGCGTGCGCGTGGCGCGCAAGACCTACGTCGTCGACATGGCCGAGGGCGATAAGCGCACCCAGTACGTGGCGGTCGCAAACACCGCGATGGGCGTGATCCTGCTCATTACGGGCGGCATCTCCTCGGCGCTGACCGCCTTCGGGCCGCTCGCCGCGCTCGCGTTTTTGGGCGGGCTCGGGGTTGCCGGCGTCCTTGTGGGGCGGACGCTGGAGGAAGTGAGTGTGGGACGATGACGAGCATCTTGCGCCTCCGCATTGGACCGCGCGCCGCGAGCGGCGCGGGCCGGCCGCTCGGCCTTGTCGAGATCCTCGACCACACGGGCGCGCTCGTCGGGCATATCTCGCGCGCGGAACTCTCGGGCGCGGAGGCCTCCGGAACGTTCCGGTTCTCGCCGATTTCCGGCGCCGACGTCGTCATGGGGATTCGGCGCCGCGGCGTCACCAACCCGCTGCGCAACCGCATCCTCATCGCCCACGCCTCCGGCACCGACGAACTGCAGGAACGCAAACTCGCGAACTTCATGCGGTTTTCCGCCGACGGGATCGTCGCCGGCCAGGAACTGACGATCAAGGTGCGCTTCGGCGGCGACGTGGCGATCACCCACGGCAACCGCGGGATCGCGACGCTACGGTCGCTCGATGCGCGGCGCTCGACGGTCGATATCGTCGCCGACGCCGACGAGCGACTCGTCGGGATCTGCGTCCTCAGCCTGCTGATCTACCGCCGCTACGAGCAAGACGTCGACATCGCCGCCGAGTACTTCGCCTAGCCGAGCCCCTCGATCTCGCCGGTGAGGTAGCGCTGGATCGTCGGACCGTACAGGCGGACAACGTCCTCCACCTCGAGGGAGGCGAGCGGCTCGATCCGTACGACGTGCCGCGCGATCATGAGGCCCACCATCTGGCTGCCGACGGCCGAAGCTCGGACCCGGCGTTCGGCCTCATCGCCCCTTGCATGGGTGGCGAGGCGCGTGATGAGCCGGGTGGTGATAAACGTGCGCAGCAGCGCTGAGTTCCCGCCGATCGAGTGCCGCACGAGCGCGATCATCGCGGGTCCCGCAGCCGATGTCCACGCGCGTTCGCCCGCGCGCACGAGCTCGGCGCCCCAACTGTCACTGTCGTCGGGGGAGAGCTCGAGGTCGAAGGCATCGGGGTTGATCGTCGCGCGAAGGACGGCGTCGAAGAGTTCTTCCTTGGAGCCGAAATAGTGGTGAATGAGCGATTGGTCGCCGCCGCTACGACCCGCGCCGCCGATCGGCGCAAGGGTTCTAGGCGATGCCCGCGACCCCGCGGACCTTCGCGATGAACGCCTCCAGTCCGGCGCGCGAGGATGGTCCGGTGCGCGCGATCGGGCTCCCATCGACGAACGCGATGACGGTCGGAACGGACTGAATCCCGACGGCCCCCGCTGCCCGCGGGCACTGGTCGACATCGACGGCCACAAAGCGGACCACATCATCGCCCTGCATCGCCTTGGCCACGTCCTCGAAGATCGGGGAGAACTGCGTACATGGCCCGCACCACGTCGCCCAATAGTCAACGAAGACGATCTTGCGCGAGGAGATGAGCTCGGGGAAGGTCTCGTCGCTCGCCTCAATCGTGATGGTCGGCTTGTCGACCCCGAGGAGCTTTTTCAGCAGGCGCATCGCTTAGTCCTCGGGCACGAACTCGGCGTGCCCGGCGGCACGGAGTGCCGCGCGGATGCGGCGCGCGACTTCCGCCATCGTGGCGTCATCGGTCGCGCCCTTCTTGTGGTCAGCATCGAAGTCATCCGAGCCATTGGCCGGAAACAGGTGCAGGTGCGTGTGGGGCACGGCAAAGCCCTCGATGACGACGCCCGTGCGCTCAGCGTCGAACTCCTCGCGCAATTCCTTACCGATCGTGTGCCCGACGGCAAACATGTGGGCGGCCAGATCGGCCGGCATATCGGTCCAGCGGTCGATCTCCTCGCGCGGGACGACGAGGACATGCCCATCGGTTTGCGGGAAGGCATCGAGGAAGGCGACGACCTTCTCGTCCTGCCAGACGAAGCGTCCGGGGATCTCCCCATTGATGATTTTCGTGAAGATAGAAGCCATACCGGCAGCCTATCGCGGGGCCCACCTCAGATGCCGAGTCGCATCCATGCCGTGCCGCGCGACCGCAGCCCCAGGACCACGGCGCGAGCAGCCATGAAGACTCCCGCCATCGCGATCCACAACCAGATGACGCCCCATGTGCCGCCCGGCGCGAACCGTGACACGAACCAGAGCGCCGGCAGGTAGGCAACGAGCGTGAGGATGCCCGCCCACGCCAGGAAGCGGCCATCGCCCGCGCCGATGAGCACCCCGTCAAGAACGAAGACGTAGCCCGCGAGCGGCATGAGGATACCGATGACGATGAGGCCGCCGACGGCCGCCGCACGCACCTCTGGCGAGCTAGTAAACAGCGGAACGATGAGCCATGCGCCGGCCGCAATGACGATCCCGATGACGGCGCCGGCAGCGAGTCCCCATCGCACCATGATCCGGAGCATCGAGCGGACGCGGTCGGCATCGGAGGCCCCCAGGCCCTGCGCCACGAGTGCCTGGGCGGCGATCGCGAGCGCATCGAGCGCGAAGGCCGTCAGGCCCCACACGGAGTTGACGATCTGGTGACTGGCGAGCACGACGGGCCCGAGGGCCGTGGCCGTCGCGACGGTCGCGAGCAGCGCCAGGCGCAGCGCGGCCGTGCGAATGAGCAGCGGGACGCCGGACTTGGTCGACGCGAGCAGACCGGTGCCGCGGGGGCCGAGCGTCACGCCAA
Source organism: Bowdeniella massiliensis (assembly GCF_023634005.1). Classification (NCBI taxonomy): domain Bacteria; kingdom Bacillati; phylum Actinomycetota; class Actinomycetes; order Actinomycetales; family Actinomycetaceae; genus Bowdeniella; species Bowdeniella massiliensis. The sequence continues at coordinate 8,234 of NZ_JALIQR010000004.1, read as the reverse complement.
GCTTGCGTGCCTTGATCCCGACGATCGTGGCGAGCGCCAGGCCCATCGCCGTCTGCACCAGGGCGGTCCCAAGTCCCGAGCCGGCCACCCCCATCCGCAGCCCGTAGATGAGAGCGGCGTTCGCGCCGATATTCGCCACGGCTCCGATCGAGGCGACGATGAGCGGGGTTTTCGTATCGAGCAGGCCGCGCAGGACGCCCGTTGCTGCGAGCACCAGCAGCATGCCGGGGATCCCGGGAGCCGAGGCCCGCAGGTAGGCAAGCGCATGCGGCAGCGTGAGCGGATCGGGGTTGAACGCGCGCGCGAGCGGGGAGCCAAAGGCCAGCAGGGCTGCGGTCAGGATGAGCCCCAGGAGCAGGGCGAGCCACATGCCGTCAATCCCGTCGCGGACGGCACCCGGGCGGTCGCCGGCCCCGGCTTTGCGGGCGGTCGCCGCCGTCGTGGCGTAGGCGAGGAAGACACACAGCCCGACAACGGTCATGAGGATCGTCGAGGCGAGGCTGAGGCCCGCGAGCTCGTGGAGACCTAGGTGTCCGACCATGGCGGAGTCGGCCAGGACGAAGATCGGTTCCGCGATGAGCGCCCCGAGGGCGGGCAGCGCGAGGGAGAGAATCTGACGATGGATGGGTACCGGCGGCTGCGAACCTTGAACCTCATGTGGAGGGTTAGGGGTGTTCACAGGCTGCTCCATCACTGGTGGAAAAATGCTCTGGCTATCCACACCACGTGGATAGGTCGCGGACCGATTCTACGGGATTTTTTGTTTCGTCCAGAAGGAACTATCCACAGTTATCCACATAGTTATCCCCCCGTTGGGGACAGCGTCGGCGCGTCGCACACAGCAATTCCACAGGGTTCTCGGGGTTACCCACACGATTTGGAGCGGTTATCCACAGCAAGGTCAAAGGGTGGTCAAACTCCCGCTAGAACTGTCGGATCACCTGGGTACAATCGAATGTGCTGTGCGCCAGCGCCCCACATCGACCAGGAACATCACCACTTCATGAGCGACGCCCCTCCCGAGGATTACGGATATAACTCCGGCGGCTATGACCGCACGCCTCCGCATGACATCACGGCCGAAATCTCTACCCTCGGCGGCATGTTGCTGTCCAAGGATGCGATCGCGGACGTGGTGACCGAACTGCGGTCCACGGACTTCTACCAGCCCTCGCACTCGCTCATCTTCGATGCCATCACCGATCTGTATTCGCGCGGTCAGCCCGCCGATGCCGTGACGGTCGCCGATCAGCTGCAAAAAGGCGGGGAACTCAGCCGCGTCGGGGGAGCTCCCTACCTTCATACGCTGATCTCGTCCGTTCCCACCGCCTCCAATGCCGCGTTCTATGCGCAGATCGTGCGGGAGAAAGCCGTGCTGCGTCGCCTCGTGGAGGCCGGCACCCGGATCGCCCAGCTCGGTTACGCCACGGACGGCGGCGACGTCGAAGACCTCGTGAACTCGGCTCAGGCGGAGGTCTATGCGGTGGGGGAGAACCGCAACACCGAGGACTACGTGGCACTCCGCCATATCCTCGACGAAGTCACCGAGGAAATTCAGACCGCGGCTGCGAGCACCGATGGCCTTATGGGTGTCCCGACCGGCTTCCGGGATCTCGATCAGCTGACGAACGGTCTGCATCCCGGCCAGATGATCATCATCGCGGCCCGCCCGGCGATCGGTAAGTCGACGCTTGCGCTCGATATCTGCCGCTCCGCCTCGGTGCATAACAAGCTCGCCTCGGTTGTCTTCTCCCTGGAAATGTCTCGCACCGAGATGACGACCCGTATCCTTGCCGCCGAATCCGGGATCATGCTGCAGGAGTTACGCAAGGGCAAGTATCTGTCAGATCAGGACTGGGCCAACATTGCCGCGACGTTGTCACGGTTGTCGGAAGCCCCGATGTTCATCGATGACTCGCCGAACATGTCGCTCATGGAGATTCGCTCCAAGTGTCGCCGGCTCAAGCAGCAGCACGATCTGAAGCTCGTGGTGGTCGACTATTTGCAGCTCATGAGTTCGGGCAAGCGGGTGGAATCCCGTCAGCAGGAAGTCTCGGAGTTCTCGCGCGCGCTCAAGCTCCTGGCCAAGGAGATCGAAGTTCCCGTGATCGCGGTGGCGCAGCTGAACCGTGGCCCGGAACAGCGAACCGACAAGAAACCGATGATGAGCGACCTGCGTGAATCGGGATCACTCGAGCAGGACGCCGACGTCGTCATGCTGCTGCACCGCGAAGATGCCTATGGGCCCAGTGAGGAGCGCCCGGGCGAGGCGGACATTATTGTGGCCAAGCATCGTAATGGTCCCACGGCAACGATCGGCGTTGCCTTCCAGGGCCACTACGCGCGCTTTGCCGATATGGCGAACTAGCGCGCGGGCGAGGACGAACTCAACCGCTCAACGATTGCCTCGGCGAGGTCTTTGGACGACTTTGGGTTTTGCCCGGTGAACAAGTTGCCATCGATCACGATGTGCGAACGCAGGGGGATCAGCCCCTTGGAGTAGTCGACTCCGACGCGCTTGAGTTCGTCTTCCAGCAGCCAGGGCGCCTTGCGACCAAAGGAGTTGAGTTTCTCCTCGGCGTTCGATAATCCGGTCATTTTCCGGCCGGCGAACGGATTGGTTTCGTCATCCTTCGTGGCCGCGAGTATCGCCGCCGGAGCATGGCAGAGCAGCGCTAGCGGGCGGTCGGAGGTGATCCGCTTGGATAGCAATGCTCCGGAGACGGGATCGTGAGCGAGGTCTTCCATGGGGCCGTGACCGCCGGGGTAAAAGATGAGGTCGAAGTCGTCCGGATCGACATCGGACAGATCAACGGGATGGTCGAGGATGGGCTGAAGCTCGGCGAGTTTCTTCTTCAGCTCATTGATGGTTCCGAGTAGGCCGCCACCACCTGTCACGCTCAGGCTGATGTCGTCGACGACAGGAGTGGCGCCGTGGGGTGTCGCGACGGTGACGTCCCAGCCGGCCTGCCGGAAGGTCTCGTAGGGGACGACGAATTCTTCGGCCCAAAAGCCGGTGGGGTGTTTCGTTCCGTCGGACAGTGTCCAAAACCGGGCGGCGGACAAGACCATAAGGACGGTCGTCATGATGGACCTTTCTCGTGGGGATGCAAGCGGCCCGGTCACGCCGTGCGGAGTAACCGGGCCGTAGCGCTGAGGAGTTAGCCCTCGACGCCGAGGGCGACGTCCGTGGACTTGACCAGTGCGGTCACGTCCTTACCGGGCTCAAGACCGAGATCATCTGCGGACTCGCGAGTGATCGAGGAGGTAAGCGTGTGACCGCCGACGATCTCGACCTTGACCGTAGCCATGGCTTCGCCCTTGGTTACGGACACGACCTTTCCGGTGATCTGGTTTCGAAGGGACATCTTCGTGAGGTTCTCCATTCTCTAGGCGGGCGGCGGCGGGGGCGCCGGGGGTCCGTCGATATTGCGTTGTTCCGTCTCGGGATACCCAAGGCCAGCAGAATCATGATCCGAGTCCTCTGATTCCACGACCGGGAAGGGCGCGGGTTCCTCGGCGACCGTCTCGAACTGGCGGGTCTTGTCCACGTCGTCCGCACGCGGCGCTGGATCCGAAGGGATGCCGGTGCCCCAGTCATGTCCGCGGCCCTGCTGAGATGCCTCGGAGGCAGGAGCGGGTCGCTCCCATGGGTTTTCCGGCGCGGGCGTTGGCAGCTGAGTGGTTGGTGTCTCGTGGATCGACGGCGCCTGACCCCAATCGTGGGTGGGGCTTTGCTGTGGCTGATCGGGGGCCGCGCTCGGCGGAGCAGCGGGCGGGACCGCAGTTGACTGCGGAGCATTCCACGCCGGCGGCGTTTCCGAGGGAGCAGCGGGTGCGGCGGGTGGCGCGATCGGCTGGTTCACCTGCTGCACCTTCTGCTTGGCCTGCTTCAGTGCCGGCAATGCTCCCGGAACGACGAAACGAGCGACGAGATCAATCGTGGCACCCCACAGGGCATAAGCGAAGACGAGGATGAAGGACATCCCCATCCTTCCGGAGCCAAAGCCGCTCACGCCGAGCGCGTTCAATTCTTCGAGAATGCCGAGCTCGCCCGAGATCCCGGTCAGAATCATCGCGATAATGCCGGCGATAGCGAAGACCACGGCAAATACCCCGGTCCGAATCATCGGTGCTGGGGGCAGCTTGCGGCTGAGATAGACCGCGAGGCCGAACAGCAGTGCCAACGCGGCGACGATCGAAATCAGCGAGGCCCAGGCGGGCAAGAAACTAAACAGTCCTGCGGAATAGGAGCCGAACCCCGCCCCGGGAGAGCTGAAGGTCATCGGAGACCCGATTGCGAGTCCGGGCCCTGCGAAGAAGAGGTGGCCGAGAGCAAAAATAGCCGTCGCGAATCCGCCACCGACGCCCGTGCTGCGTAGTTCCCCGGTGGACAATCCGCCGAGCACGAGCACCACCAGCGTGATGAGACCCGTGCCAAGCATCGTGTAGGCGAGGAACGGGAAGGCTTCGCGGGCGCGAATCCCCCAGAGTTTCAGCGGAGTATCGGCGACCGTAATCCGATTGACCTCGTAGACCACGCACAGCACGAGAGCGATGAGGAAGATGGCCACGATAGGGAAGCCGAAACCCGATCGCATCGAGATCGAGAAGGATCCGCCGGTGCGGAACAGGGACCCGATCGCGGAGAGCACCAGGTGCATGAGGTAGAGCGTCAACCAGAGCGACACAATCCCGGCAACCAGCGCACCGAGAGATCCGAAGGGGCGGTTTTTTCGGAGCTTTTTCAAGATGAAGTAGCCGACGATCGACACGATGATGGTGCCGGTCAGCACGGCGATCGATGCGTGCGCCCCCTGATCGCCGAACAGGGGCCCACCGCCGCTCATGTGGATGCCACCGCCGAAGGACATCCCTGCCGCAATAAACAGCAGCGCGATGAACGAGGCGTTGAAGGGACCGGTCCCACCAGAGACGGCCATGAGGAGAAGCAGACCAAGAAGGCCAACAACGAAAGCCGTCACCCACATGAGACTTGCCGTGATCGCGCCAGACTTGATGGCATCGCTGTACTTGCTCAGAATCGGCGGCACCTGAGCAGACGAGGCACCCGCCGGCATCTGGTAGGCCGCCGTTGGCGGCTGCTGCGGCTGCGGCTGCGGTGGAACAGGTCCCCCCGACGAATTGCTATTCGACATTGTTCACTCCGATTGACATGGAAGGTGGCGGTTACAGGCCCTGAGCAGTTTCCGGGTCGACGCTGGACCGGGCACCGAGCTCGGCGTCCAGGCGAAGGATTCCGGGGCCGTCATCACCGATCATCTTGATGCGACCGATGATCTCCGAGACAGTGGATTCCTCTTCAATCTGCTCGTTAACGAAATCATAGAGGAGTGGGAAGGAGTCGATGTCGTCCTCATCGCGGGCGAGACGATAGAGGGCGCGGATCGACTCGGAGACCTTCTGCTCGTGCTTGAGCGCGGCCTCGAAGGCGTCAATGGACGTCAAAACCTTGACGGTGGGGAATTCGATCGTCCCGATCTCGGGGTGGCCGTCGCGATCGAGGACGTGGTCGATGAAACGGTTGGCGTGCACGACCTCTTCTTCCGCCTGGATCCGCATCCAGGTAGCCATGCCCGGCAGGTCCAGGTAATCGAGCTCGATGGCGAGCTGGCGGTAGACCGTCTCGGCAGTGAGTTCGAGGGTGATTTGATCGTTGTAGGCGGCAAGGAGCTTTGCAGGTATGTCCATGGTCACAAGGCTAGGCGGAATCGCCGACACTAACCACCGTGGAGGACCTTTTAGCGGCCTTGGCCCACCCCCTACGATGGGAGTATGAGCGAAGAGCAGACCGCCATCGATATCCGAATTAACCCGCAATTAGCGCTCGCCGTCGGTGCGGGCAGCTTCGTGTACTACGCGCTGCCGGATGTGATTCGCTCTCGAGCTTTGCGCACCGTCATCAAGACTGCACTCGTCGGCGCGATGGGTGCGGCGGCCGTCCAACACCAGCGCAATGCCGAAGTGGAGATCGAACCGGACGACAGCGAGGACCTCGCTGAGACGCTCGCCGATATTCCGACGCCGACGCTCATCGCGGGCGGTCTTGCCTTGACGGGGGCATCGATCGCGCTGACGGTGTGGATCGAAAAGAAGATCTTCGCGCGCGGTGAGGCCCGCCGCGCCGCCGGCGTGAGCGGCGCCCACACGCGGCAGGCGATCGGCCTGGCTGCCCTCGGTGCGATCGCGGGAGCAATCGAGTGACGCCCGCGACGCTGACCTACCGGGTACACGGCTGTACGGTCCACGAGCACACGCTGCACCTGCCGCTAGATCGCAGCGATTCGGCCAGCGAACTCATCCCCGTCTTCGCGCGCGAGATCATCGCCGACGGCGGCGAGAACCGCCCCTACCTCGTCTTCCTGCAGGGCGGGCCCGGCTCGCCCTCGCCCCGCCAGGGAGATCCCACGAGCGGCTGGATCGGCCGGGCGCTGAAGGAATACCGCGTCCTGCTGCTCGACCAGCGCGGCACCGGGCGCTCCCACCGCCTCGACGAACTCACGCTCTCCGGCCTCGGCAGCGATGCCGAGCGCGCGGACTACCTCACGCACTTCCGGGCCGACGCGATCGTTGCCGATGCCGAGGACTTCCGCGCCGCGCTCGGCTCCGGGCCGTGGTTCGCGCTAGGCCAGTCCTACGGCGGCTTTTGCCTCACGACCTACCTCTCGCGCGCGCCGGAGGGCCTCGCCGGGGTCTACATCACCGGCGGGCTACCAGGCGTCGGCGTCAGCGTCGACGACATCTACCGCCGCACCTACGCGCAAACGATCCGGCGCAATCGCGTCTACCTCGAGCGCTTCCCCGACGCCGAACTCATCCGCGAGATCGCGCGCCACCTGGAAGCCTCGGACGAGCGCCTGCCCACCGGCGAGCGCCTCAGCGCCCGACGCTTTCGCACCCTCGGCATGAACCTGGGCACGACGACGGGCTTCGACGCCCTGCACTTCCTCCTGGAAGACCCCTTCGTCACCGTGCGCGGCCGGCGCCGCCTGTCGATCCCGTTCCTCGTGCGCGCCGCCGACCAGCTCTCCTTCGCCGACCGGCCACTGTACGCCCTCATGCACGAGACGATCTACGCCGGCGCCACGCCCGCCCTCGCCGGCATCCCCACGGCCTGGGCGGCCGATCGCATCCGCAGCGAGTTCGACGGCATGGCCGAGGACGACTCGCCCGACGGCGAGCAGTTCTACCTCACCGGCGAGCACATCTACCCCTGGCAGTTCGACGAGGATCCCGCGCTCATCCCGCTGAAGGGCACCGCGGAGCTCCTCGCCGCGAAGACCGACTGGAGCCCGCTCTACGACGAAGCGGTCCTTGCCGAAAACGACGTGCCCGTCGCGGCCGCGGTCTACGCGGAGGACATGTTCGTGCCGACGGAATACTCCCTCGCGCTCGCGGATATGCTCGGCGCTCGGGTCTGGCTCAGCAACGAGTACCAGCACGACGGGCTGCGCGCCTCCAGCGGCGAAGTCCTGGGCCGCCTCATCGACCTCGCGAAGCAATAGCGGCCGCCGTGACCCCAAGCGCGACCCCGGCAAGGTCGGCGGCCACATCGGACAGCGCCCCGCCGCGCCCGGCGACGACCTCCTCCTGCGCGAGCTCGCTCGCGGGCGCAAATATGAGCTGGCTCCCGACGACGAGCAGCGGCGAGAACCCCGCGCGCAGGCCCAGAAACGTCGGCGCGGCAAACAGCGCAGCGTGCACGAGCTTGTCGGCGCCCGGCGGCGCGAGCCGCAGCACCTTGACCGTCGCGGAGACTTGCGAACCCGCAGCGGCCGGGCGCGGCTGGCGCGCCGAACGCGGCCCGGGAATCCCCAGGGCCGCGGCCTGGGCGGCAAGGCTCGCAAAATACAGCGCCTTCACGGTGGTGTGCATGACACTAGTCTGGCACGTGCCCGCGGCCGTAACCCGTTAGGCTAAACCCGATGCCTACCGCGCCCGATCCCTCCCGGCGCCGGCGATCCCCCGGTGCATCGCGCGCGCCCTCTCCGGCCCGCGCGGCGGTTGCGCGTGCCATCATCCTCGTCTGCTTTGTCGCGGGCCTGACCGGCATCATCCTGCTGCCCACCTACGAGGTGGGCCCCGCCCGCACGGCCACCACCCCGACGGCGACGCCGCTACCCGCGCCGCAGGTCGCGAACGGCCCGGCCAAGGCCACCCCCCCGGCGGCGCCGGCGCCCGCCACCCCCGCCCCTTATACACATCTGGCGCCT